>CAMNHS010000035.1 GCA_946539635.1 uncultured Prevotellaceae bacterium | reverse complement strand
TCACGACATACACGCATACGCTTGCCGAGTAACTCCATGATATCATTGTCTATCTGGTCAATCTGCACACGAAGTTGCTTGATGCCCTCTGTGGTAAATGTCTTCTCACGAGAGACGAGGAGGCTGACAACATAGTCGCATACCTCTGGTGTCAACTGCTGCTTTGCATCACTCCAAGCCTTATCTGGGTCGCAATGGCTTTCAATCATCAGACCGTCGGCACCAATGTCAAGAGCCTGTTGACAGAGAGGAGCGATGAGCTCGCGTTTGCCACCCATATGTGATGGGTCGCAGAAGATTGGCAAATCAGGAATTCTGCGACGCAGTTCTATAGGTATCTGCCACATAGGAGCATTGCGATACATAGACTTCTCATAAGATGAGAATCCACGATGTATAACACCGAGTTTTCTGATGCCTGCAGCATTGATACGTTCCAAAGCACCAATCCACAGTTCCAAATCAGGATTGACAGGATTCTTGACGAGGACAGGGATGTCCAGTCCATGCATAGAGTCTGCCAGCAACTGTACAGCAAATGGATTTGCTGTTGTGCGTGCTCCTATCCACAGAATGTCAACACCATAGTTCATGGCGAGTTGTACATGTTCTGGGGTAGCGACCTCTGTGCCAATGAGCATACCAGTCTCTTCTTTTACCTGCTTGAGCCATTTCAGAGCTGGTTCACCATGTCCCTCGAAGCCTCCTGGCTTGGTACGTGGTTTCCATACACCAGCACGGAACATGTGGCATCCTTTGTCTGCCAACTGCTTGGCTGTTGTCATTACCTGCTCTTCGCTTTCTGCTGAACAAGGGCCTGCAATGATGAATGGGCCCTTTTCGGTGTCCTTGGGTAGGTTTAATGGTTGTAATTCTAATTCCATGGGTTGTGTTGTTTTTTTATTTTTTACATTATTGATTTTATTCTTTTGAGAGCTTCCTGCATCTTCTCATCCTTTGCACAGAGGGAGATGCGGATATAACGTTCGCCATTGCTGCCAAAGATGAAGCCTGGTGTAATGAAGACACGAGCCTCGTGGAGTATCTTCTCTGTCAGTTCTTCGCAGGTAGCGTAGCTGTCTGGAATTCTGCCCCAGAGGAACATACCGACACTCTTGGTGTCATAGCTGCAATGTAGAACATTCATTATCTCTTCAGCGATGGCACGACGACGTTTGTAATTCTGGTAGTTATACTCCTTATGCCACTCATCAGTATTGTGATAAGCCTCTGCTGCTGCCAGCTGGATGCCCCTGAAGGTGCCAGAGTCGATATTACTCTTTATCTTCAGTATCCATGATATAAACTCTGCATTGGTTGCAACGAGTCCTACACGCCATCCAGGCATGTTGTGACTCTTCGACATAGAATTGAACTCTATGCAGCATTCTTTTGCTCCTGGTATCTGCAACAGCGACTGTGGACAGTCGTTGATGATGAAGGAGTAGGGGTTATCATTAACAACAACGATATTGTGCTCCTGAGCAAAGCGAACAAGACGCTCATAAGTGGCCCTGCGAGCATTACCACCAGTAGGCATGTTTGGATAGTTGGTCCACATCAGTTTTACCTTGCTGAGATCCATCGCCTCCAACTGCTCGAAATCAGGCTGCCAGCCATCATCCTCCTTCAGGTTGTAGTTGACAATCTTCTGTCCGAGAATCTTGCTGAGGGATGTATATGTGGGATATCCGGGATTTGGCACAAGTACTTCGTCACCAGGATTGCAGAAAGCAAGGGTGACATGCAGAATGCCCTCCTTAGAACCAATGAGGGGAAGTATCTCAGTCTTTGGATCAAGTTCCACATTATACCATCTCTTATAGAAATATGCCATTGCCTCACGCAATTCTGGAGTACCCATAGTAGGCTGATATCCATGAGCATTAGGGTCAAAAGCCACCTTGCATAAGGTGTCGATGGTTTTCTGAGATGGTGGCATATCAGGAGAACCAATGGCGAGGGAGATGATATCTTTTCCTTCGGCATTGAGTTTTGCCACTTCTTTCAGCTTACGACTGAAGTAGTATTCTTGTATTGTATTTAGTCTGTCTGCTGGCTTAATCATTTTGTATAATTGAACATTGAAAATTGAACATTGAATTCCGTTAACCTTTTGCCCCCTAACTGGGGGGATTAAGGGGGGCTTTATTTCGCTGCTGTATATTCACCAAGTATTCTGAGGTCTCTTGTGAGTGGTATTATCGCATCGATGCTTTGACGGTATCGGATAAGATCGTCATAAGTGACATCAACATAGAAAAGATATTCCCACTCTCGTCCAATGATGGGCAATGACTGTATCTTAGTGAGGTTAATCCTATAGAATGAGAGTATCGAGAGCACCTGTGATAGTGAACCTTCTTCATGAGGGAGGGAGAAGACGATACTTGCCTTGTCAGCCTCATTGAGGGGACGGAGGAAGTCAGCCTTCCTGCTGTCGCAGACAATAAGGAAACGTGTGGAGTTATGAGGGTTGTCCTCTACTTTGTCTTCCAATACCTCAAGGCCATAAAGACGGGCAGCATCAGCATGACAGAGAGCTGCTACACCCATGAGATTCTTTGCTGCGATGTTCTTGGCAGAACCAGCTGTGTCATCTGTTTCTACAATCTTCATATTAGGATATTTAGAGAGATACTGCTGACACTGTGCCAAAGCAACAGGGTGAGAGTGTACTTCAGTGAGTTCTTCTTTCTTCTGTCCTGGGAGGGCACAGAGGCAGTGACTGATATGCGTCTTGTGTTCTCCGACGATGGTAAATCCACTGTCGCGAAGCAGAGCATAGTTGTGGAGTAGGGAGCCAGCAATAGTATTCTCAATGGCAACGATGCCAATGATAGTAGGGTCATCATGCATATTCTTAAATACCTCTTCGAAGGTAGAGCAGCATATTATCTGAAGCTGATCATCTGGGAAGTGATGATGTGCCGTAATATCATGAAAGCTACCGACTTCACCTTGTATTGCTATTCTTTTCATAATTTTCTTATATCGTTTGTGTTGTGTTATTTCTTCTTTTGTTGTTGAAAAAAGCGCAGAGCTTCTTCTATTGTCTTATCATCTTTGTTGAGGTATTCCATCCATGCCTGTTCATCAAGGATGTTATAGATGATTCGTGAGTTGATATATGTCTCAAGCAACTTGTGTGACTTCTCAATCATGAGGTTGCGACGTTGCAGACCATGTTTGCTTGCGTAGTCAGCAAACTTATCAACGGTATGTTGTTTTACCAGATAATCAGCAAGAGCCTGCATCTCTCTGAAATTATTCAGTTTCAGGCGGTTATCGTCAGTGTATGTAAATGCAAACTGCATGATGAGACCTGTCATACTTGCTTCGCGATAGTAAGACGTGATATTCGTTGTATCTTCTGGCACAAAGATATCAGGAGTGATACCACCACCACCATAGACAGGTTTTCCGCTGATGGTATGATACTCTGGCCCATCATGTTTTATGCTGTCTTTTGAGAAGAACTCACCATTCTCGTAACGATTGATGATATCTTGCTGATAATCTTTTGTGTCGCCCTTAGCATATGGCTTCTGAATACAACGTCCGGAAGGGGTGTAGTAACGAGCCACTGTAAGGCGAATCATACTGCCATCAGCAAAAGCAATCTGCTGTTGTACCAATCCCTTACCATAAGAACGTCTTCCGATAATGGTACCACGATCATTATCCTGCATTGCTCCTGCAAAGATTTCGGATGCTGATGCTGATATCTCATTGATGAGAACCACAAGAGGGAAGTCCTGATAAGAACCACGTCCGTCACTCTTGTAGTCCTGACGTTGAGAGCGACGTCCTTGAGTATATACAATCAGCCTGTCTTTTGGCAAGAACTCATTAGCCATCTGCACAGCAGCTTCAAGGTATCCACCAGTATTGTCACGAAGGTCAATGACGAGGTTAGAGAAACGTTGCTGTTGCAACTCAGCAAGAGCAGCGAGGAATTCCTCATAGGTATGCTCTCCGAAATTTTTCACTCGGATATAGCCTGTCTTGTCATCAAGCATATAGGTTGCCATAATACTCTTGGTGGTTATCTTACCACGTGTTATCTCGATAGACAGAAGCTTCGGATTCCCGTAACGTTTTATACCCACACGCACCTTCGTCTTGTTTGGACCTTTGAGGCGACGCATAGCACCCTCGCTGTTGATAGTATCACCAACATATGGTTTTCCATCGATAGTGACGATTTCATCTCCAGCAATGACACCAGCACGTTGTGCAGGACCACCATCAATAACATTCTGAACATGTATGGTATCTTCCCTGATGACAAATTCTATTCCGATACCGAAGAATTCTCCTTTCAGGTCATCACTGGCTATCTGTGCCTCGTTGGCAGGGATATATACAGAGTGAGGATCGAGTTCTGAAAGTATCTGTGGTATAGCTGTTTCAACAAGATTGCCGATATTCACAGTATCAACATATTGGTCATTGATAATGTGAAGGAGGTTATTTAACTTGTTTGTTCCAGAATTGATGATGCTGAGCCTGTTGCCAGAAAAATGATTAGCATAGAAGGAGCCTATCAGTATTCCAACGACAGCGCAGAGTGCCATCAATAGGGGCATATAACGTTGCTTCATACTTCTTTTGTTTATTCGCTTTTATTGACGTTTTCCATTAAGATGGTTTCGATTCCAGCCCTTGCGAGCAGCTTTAAACCATCATCGAGACGATACTTCTCCCCATAGACAACACGTTTGATGCCTGACTGGATAATCAGTTTTGCACACTCGATACATGGAGATGCTGTAACATATAATGTAGAACCATCGCTGTTGTTATGAGAGCGAGCCAATTTTGTTATGGCATTTGCCTCTGCATGCAACACGTATGGGAAAGAAACGTTGTTCTCTTCGCAGATATTATCAAATCCGCTTGGTGTGCCATTGTATCCATCGCTGATAATGCGTTTGTCCTTTACTACGAGGGCTCCCACCTGACGGCGTTTGCAGTAACTGTTCTCTGCCCATATCTGTGCCATCCGAAGATAACGCTGGTCTAATTGTGTCTGTTTGTCATTTGGCTTCTTTATGCCGTTGCGTTCAAGGAGAGCATCAATGGTTGGCTCTGAACCTTTGAATCGCTTATATAAAATGGCTGGATGTTCTGTACCACCTTTTGAAAGTATGCAGTCTCTGAAACGTTGTGCTGTCTCAGGGTTGAAGATTCCCTCTTTCTTAAATACAGCAAAGGCATCAGCATCGAGAACCTCTGCCCATTTATAGCTGTAGTAACCAGCAGAATATCCTCCTGCCATGATGTGAGAGAATTGTACTGTCATACATGTGTCAGGCAGCTGTTTGTCAATGATAGCATCTTTCCATGCCTCTTTCTCAAATGGTATGATGTCGCTCGTGAACTCATCCTTTTGCGTATAGTATGCCATATCAAGAAGTCCCAGGCTAACCTGTCGCAGGCATCCAGAGGCACACATATAGTTTCTGCCTGCAATGAGGCGGTCGATAAGGTCATCAGGCATTGGTTCGCCTGTTTCATAGTGGAAAGCAAAGGTATGGAGGAATTCCTTCTCGAGTGCGAAATTCTCCATGAATTGTGAAGGCAATTCCACAAAGTCCCACCATACATTTGTTCCTGAGAGAGAGCCAAAGCGAGTATTAGCAAACATACCATGTAATGAGTGTCCAAACTCGTGCAGGAATGTCTCTACTTCACCAAGAGTCAGTAATGCAGGCTTCTTCTTTGTTGGCTTAGTGAAATTCATTACCACACTGACATGAGGACGTTCGTTGACACCTTTCAGGGTAATGCATTGTCCCCTGTATTCCGTCATCCATGCACCACCTTGTTTTCCCTTGCGAGGGTGGAAGTCTGCATAGAATACAGCAAGGAAACTGCCATTCTTGTCGAATACCTCGTAGGCTTTGACATCCTTGTGGTAAACAGGGATATCCTTGTTCTCGCGAAAAGTGATGCCATATAGTCTGGTAGCTAGTCCAAAGACACCTTTGATGACATTTGAGAGTTCCAGATATGGACGACACATTTCCGAATCAACATTATATTTTTCCAGTTGCAGTTTATGAGAGTAGAATGCTGCATCCCAAGGTTCCAGCTTAAAGTCTTCACCCTCCATCTGCTTTGCCTTTGCATAAAGTTCTTCCTTTTCCTTGATGGCAGTAGGCTTATATGCGTCAATGAGATCGTGAAGCAAGGTATAGACAGTTTCCTTGTTGGATGCCATTCGCTTGCTTAGCACATAGTCAGCATATGTGTCATACCCCAACAGTTGTGCCAACTCCCTGCGTATATTTACCAATCTCTGGCAGATGGGCGCATTCTCAGTGATACACATAGTATTACGTGCCATGAAGATGGTATGACGCAACTCTCTGTTTTCGGAATATTGCATGAAAGGTCCGTACGAAGGACCGTCGAGAGTTATGACCCATCCGTCGAGTTTTCGTTCTTTTGCTGCTTCACGAGCAGCTGTTATTTGTGTCTCAGGAAGTCCTGCGAGGTCTTTCTCGTCTGTTATATGAAGTGTGTAAGCCTTGGTAGCCTTCAGCAGATTCTGTGAGAACTGCAGTGACAGCAATCCAGCTTCTTCTGTAAGAGCACGTAGCTTGTCTTTGCCTGCTTCATCGAGTAATGCACCAGAACGTACAAACCCGTCATAGGTGACCTTTAGAAGCATTTCTTCTTCAGGACTCAATACTCTCTCAGGCTTTTCTGCAGAGTTGTGATATTGATCATAGACAGCCTTTACTCTGGCAAAGAGCTGAGGATTGAGAGTGATGTCATTCTCATGTTTTGTCAGAATAGGTTGCATCTTCTGTGACAAATCCTCCATATCATCATTTGTATCTGCAGACAGAAGATTAAAGAATACAGTAGAAACCTTGTCACTGAGTGAGAAATAATCCTCCTTATCCGCCAGCTGTGTTGCAATGATTGTATTGTCGAAAGTTGGGGATTCAGGATTGTTGATGATAAGATTTATTTCTTCCTTATCACGTTTCATACCCTCCATGAAGGCAGGTTCGAAATGCTTCAGTTTAATCTTATCAAATGGCGCCGTTTCGTGTGGCGTGGTATATTTCTCGAAAAATGGATTTATCATAGTAATTGTAGTGCTGGAATCTCGATTATTCCACGTTTAAGGATTATACGTTCTGCGTCTGCCAGGCTGTTCAAAGCCTTGGATATTTCTAATCTGGCATAGCCCAGTTCCTTTGCCAGTTGGACCATTTTTATATACAAGACCTTCCTGCCAGCGGGGTAGTGGACATGGGATTTTATGAATGCTGTTATAGCACTGGTGGCATTGTCTGTACATGCTGTCCAAGGTAAATGTTCCAGATGCTGTGTCTTACGACAGATTATATTCAACAGGTTCAGACGAACTATCAAAAACTGTTCAATCAGTCTCATTATCTCGTCTTTTGAAATTTCAAGAACTTCGCATGTGGTATGTGCTATGTATGTAGAATGAAAAGATGTCGTCATACCAAAGAGTTTGTCTGGCTCTATGATTACAGGAGCTTGCATTGTCTCCTCGAAACGGTAGGCATGGTTGTCACTCTCTGTAGCGATGCGTACCCAACCCTCGCTGATGAAGAACAAAGATTCGCATGGAGTACCTTCAGAAGCTATTGTAGCCCCTTTCTTGTAATGCTTACGATTATAGTGGATTAGTTTTACAGCCTCTTCAAAGTCTTTTCTTGAAAGACCTATGAAAAGGGGCATCTCCTTTAGTAGGGCTTCGCGCCTCGTGACAACAGGGCGGGCAATAGCTGGTATGTTATCTACATTGATTGCCATATATTGTAGTCGGATAAAATGAAATATGCTTTCAGCTCCGGATGTTTCTTAAGTATTTCTTTTGCCTTGTCACTTCCCAATACCATGAAGGCTGTTGCGTAGGCATCAGCAATGGCACATGATGGAGCAATGACAGTAGCAGAGAGGATGTCTGATTGTGCTGGTTTGCCTGTATGTGGATTGATGGTATGGGCATATTTCTTGCCACCTTCGTAGTAGAAATTACGATAGTTGCCAGATGTTGCCAATGCTTGATTGGTAATCTCCAGCACTGTTTGATTCTCTTGGTTGATAGAAAGGGAGTCGTCAACAGGTTTTGTTACGCCAATCTTCCATTCTGTACCATTAGGATTCTTGCCACGTGCAGAAATCTCGCCACCAATTTCTACCAGATAGTTCTTTATTCCCTTGCTTGCCAGAAATTCTGCAACCATGTCAACACCATATCCTTTTGCAATGGCAGAACAGTCAAGCATAATGCGAGGGTCTGTTTTTGTAATCTTGCCATTTTGAAGTGTTACCTTCTCCTGACCGACAAAGGCGAGAATACTATCTATCTGTTCGTCTGTAGGCTTGATGCCACTTTTAAAACCAAAGCCCCATGCGTTAACAAGTGGTGCAACAGTGATATCGAATGCTCCATTGGTTTCTTGGCTTACTGTCTTGGCAAGAGTGAAAACTTTTGTTAAGTTCTCATCAACCTCCATAGAAGTGTTATTGTTGATTGCTGTAATGACAGAAGACTTATTAAATGGAGACAGGGAATTGTCCACTTGTTGCATTACAGCCTCAATATCACTTTTAAGATCTTCATTATGCTGGTATGTTATGGCATAGGTAGTGCCAAAAACCATCCCAGAGTCCTTAATGTAGGGCTCTGTAGCACAACTCGTCAGCAGAATTGTGAAGATGCTTATGATGGATAGATATTTCACTGTTTCTTTGTCTTATTCTTTCTCCAGAATTGATAACCGATATTAAATGTACCGCCAAGCACGTTGCCACTCTTTCCGAATCCTGGAACATACCATAGATGGTTGCTCTCTCCGATATCAGAACTTCCAATCTTTCTGCGATAGCGGAAACTCCATCCTATGCGTATCGGACCAACAAGTTTTGCGTCAACAGAAAAGGCGAGTTCTACCCAATGGAAAAAGCATTTCTTTGTGGTTACTTCATATGGATTGTAATGTTCCCAATATGGGTCCTTGATATTTCCCCATGCTTCTGTTTTGAAGGATGTGAGAGCATATCGTGCTCCAACCATTACACGATAAACATCATGCTTGTTCTTTGCAATGTTAAAGTCGCAGCCGATACGCGCATAAGGTGCTCTTACCTTTGCAGCAATGCCAGTGACGGCATCTGTTTCGTGTTTTGCATCTCCTAAGCCAAATTCAACAATAGGGAAGTATCTGTCACGCAGATTGACGTGGACAGCTCCTTCGTATTGTCCATAGTCGCTGACCATACGCATGATGGTACCAGCCAGGTCGTAGGAAATACCAAATCCACGAAGTAGTTGAATGGTATCCTTTTCTTCCAATTCCTGTACCTTCCCTTGTGCAAAGGTGAAATAGGGGGTGCACAGGCTAATTACCAGAATTAAGAAATATGTATATGTTTTCTTTCGAAGCATCGTTTGTGACTTTCTTGTTGTTGATGACAAGGCTATCAATGAAATTATGAGATGACTGCACTTCTTCTATAGTGTGATTATATCGCGGAGCACAGTCGATAGACTCAAAATATGGCTCGTTGGTCTTGGTGATACGTATGATGTCTGTGTGTGGGGTCGTGACATAATATACAGTGTCTTCTCCCTCGATAGTGTCTGTTACTGTTATTGTGAATTTCAGTACATCAGTAGCATTACCATGACTCATCGGTATATCAATAGCGCTGGCACTGCTTTCGTTATTGATTATGACGATATCACCACTGTCTGTATCACAGAGTGTGACTGTGAGAGGGTAGGCAAAGGCAACATCATTGAGATGTTGGTCTTTCAACTGATATCTGCAATACACACTGCCGTTGAGTTGACAATCTATGGATGAGCATGATGTCATCACTGCAATGATTGTCAACAAAAATGAAAAGTGAAAAGTGAAAAGTGAAGAATTCTTTAAACCTTTGACTGTATTCATATTGTCTTCTCTATCTGGTAATCGTTTCTTCCTTGTGCTGAACGGCTTATTAAATCGGCAATAAATCCTGCAAGGAATAATTGTGTGCCAATTATCATCATTGTCAGGGAGATGTAGAAATATGGACTGTCCGTAACAAGACGCTGTGGTATGCCTTGGTTGAGGGCAGACAGTTTGTCAAAACCTATCCATGCAGCAGAGAAGAAACCGATGATGAACATTATTGTTCCCAAGAATCCGAAGACGTGCATAGGCTTCGTGCCGAAGCTGCTCAGGAACCACAGTGTGATAAGGTCAAGATAACCATTGAAGAACCTGTTCCATCCCATGAATTTTGAAGTGCCGAATTTGCGAGCCTGATGATGAACGGGCTTTTCTCCTATCTTTGTGAAACCAGCATTTTTTGCCAGGTATGGCATATAGCGATGCATCTCGCCATATACCTCAATGTTCTTAACGACATCAATACGATAAGCCTTTAATCCACAGTTGAAGTCATGCAGATTGTGAATGCCGCTGACCTTACGTGCTGTAGCATTGAATAGCTTTGTTGGAATGGTCTTTGACAGAGGGTCACCCTGAGAACGGTTTTGTTTGTATCCACTGACGAGGTCGTAGCCGTCCTCTTTTATCATGCGATAAAGCATAGGAATCTCATCGGGAGAATCCTGAAGGTCAGCATCCATTGTTATGACAACATCTCCTTTGACAATCTCAAAACCACAATATAGGGCAGGGGATTTACCATAGTTACGACGGAATTTGATACCATGAACATTGGGGTCCTTCTTTGCCAAGTCTTCAATGACATCCCATGAGTGGTCAGTAGAGCCATCATTGACAAATATGATTTCGTAAGAGAAACCATTAGCAACCATTACGCGCTCTATCCAAGCATGTAGTTCTGGTAAGGACTCCTCTTCATTAAAAAGAGGTACCACTACGGAAATATCTATTTTGTTGTCAGTCTCGTTTGTCATAGCGGACGTATATTTTTATTTTGTTAAATTTGTTCTGTGGTTGTTTGTCGCTTACCGATGAATCCAATGATTGCTCCCATGAAAAAGGCACTGATTATGCCATTGGAGAATACACTGAATGCAAAATCTATAGGACGTATTTGCGACATCGCTTGTAACTGCTTCTCTATCTCCTGTATATTCACTCCTGCCTGCTTTATTGATTCGCGAACCTCAGGCGTGGAGAAACTCTGCTGCAGGACGCTAATAAAAGTTCCGTGGTCAAGGAAATAGAAATATATGTACGTTGCTGCAGCCATAATGATTGAGCCATATCCCATTGCAAATGCTATAAAGGCAAATGCTCTGCGAAACGAGATATTTCCTTCGAGGACTTTATCGCGAAAATGTCTCAGTCGGTAGTATGCCAAAAATGGTGTGGCTATGGCTCCAATTATAAATCCTAATTGTAGTGATGGATCTTGCATGCTATATACAAGGCATGCAAAAGTTACAATCCATAATATGCCAAAGAATAAACCATCTTGGCGGGCATATGCTTTCAGTTGTATGTATTCTGCAGTGGATATCATTTCTCTTTTGTCATTACGTGCGCGTATATGTGCGAAAAACATAGTTGGGCACAAAGTTACATAAAAGATTTAAGATGTTAGCATTATAAAGGTGTTTTTTTCTTAAGAAAGCTTAAAAAAAATGTTAACAGCGTAATAAATGACGTACTTTTCATACTTTTATTGTACTTTTGCACCGCTTTTGATATGAGGAGCGATAATTTTCA
>CAMNHS010000034.1 GCA_946539635.1 uncultured Prevotellaceae bacterium | reverse complement strand
AAACTGAAACTCGATATCATTGTTGTAGGAACAGGCTTGGCAGGTGCTAGTGCTGCTTCTTCTCTTGCAGAGATGGGTTTCAATGTGCTTAACTTCTGCATACAGGATTCTCCACGTCGTGCTCACTCTATTGCAGCACAGGGTGGTATCAATGCAGCAAAGAACTATCAGAATGATGGTGACTCTGTTTATCGTCTTTTCTATGATACAGTAAAAGGTGGTGACTATCGTGCTCGTGAAGCAAACGTTTACCGTCTGGCAGAGGTATCAAATAATATTATCGACCAGTGTGTTGCTCAGGGTGTTCCTTTTGCTCGTGAATATGGTGGTATGCTTGCCAACCGCTCTTTCGGTGGTGCACAGGTAAGCCGTACTTTCTATGCAAAGGGTCAGACAGGTCAGCAGTTGTTGCTGGGTGCTTATTCTTCTCTTTCAAAGGAAGTGCAGAAGGGGAAGGTAAAGCTCTATACCCGCTACGAGATGGAGGATGTTGTTATCATCAATGGCCGTGCTCGTGGTATCATTGCTAAAAATCTTGTTACAGGCAAATTGGAGCGTTTCTCTGCAAATGCTGTAGTTATAGCAACTGGTGGTTATGGAAATACATATTTCCTTTCTACCAACGCTATGGGATGTAACTGTTCTGCAGCAATACAGTGTTATCGTAAAGGTGCTATGATGGCAAATCCATCATACGTGCAGATTCACCCAACATGTATCCCTGTTCATGGAAATAACCAGTCAAAGTTGACACTTATGTCAGAGTCTCTGCGTAATGATGGTCGTATCTGGGTTCCAAAGAATATTGAAGATGCAAAAGCACTTCAGGCAGGTACAAAGCAGGGTTGGGAAATTCCTGAGCAGGACAGAGACTATTATCTGGAGCGTCGTTACCCAGCCTTCGGTAACCTTGTGCCACGTGATGTTGCATCTCGTGCAGCAAAAGAGCGTTGCGATAAAGGCTTTGGCGTTAATAACACAGGTCTTGCAGTATTCCTTGACTTCTCTGAGTCTATCCAGCGTCTTGGTATAGATGAAATTCGTCAGCGTTATGGTAATTTGTTTGATATGTACGAAGAGATTACAGACGTTAACCCTGGTGAATTCGTTTATTCTAAGGATGGCTTCGACTATTACAAGCCAATGATGATATTCCCAGCTATCCACTACACAATGGGTGGTATTTGGGTTGACTATGAATTGCAGACAACAATCCCAGGTTTGTTCTCTATCGGTGAGTGTAACTTCTCTGATCATGGTGCTAACCGTCTGGGTGCTTCTGCTTTGATGCAGGGTCTTGCTGATGGATACTTTGTTCTTCCATACACAATTCAGAATTATCTTGCTGATCAAGAGATATGGCCAAAGGTATCTACAGATTTACCAGAATTTGCTGAGGCAGAAAAGGCTGTTGATGCAGAGCAGGATCGTCTGTTGAATATTAAGGGTAAGCGTTCTGTTGATTCTATTCATAAGGAACTTGGCCATATCATGTGGGAACATGTTGGTATGGGTCGTACAAAGGAAGGTCTTGAGGAAGGTTTGAAGTTGCTTAAGGAACTCCGTAAGGAATTCAATGAGAACCTCTTCGTTCCTGGTTCTAAGGAAGGACTCAATGTAGAACTTGACAAGGCTATTCACCTTCGTGACTTTATCCTGATGGGTGAGCTTATCGCTTATGATGCTCTTCATCGTGAGGAGTCTTGTGGTGGTCACTTCCGTGAGGAACATCAGACAGAGGAAGGTGAAGCAAAGCGTGATGACAAGAACTTCTTCTATGTTGGTGCATGGGAGTATCAGGGCAATGATGAGAAAGCACCTGAACTCACAAAGGAGCCTCTTGAGTATGAGATAATTAAGGTACAGACACGTAACTACAAAAACTAAGAAAACATTATGGCTAAAAATATTTCAGTAACTGTAAAGTTTTGGAAACAGAATGGTCCAAAGGAAAAGGGTCATTTTGAAGAAGAGGTTATGCAGAACATTCCTGACGATACCTCATTCCTTGAGATGCTTGACATGATGAATGAACAGCTCATTAATCAGGGCAAGGAACCTTTTGTCTTTGATCATGACTGCCGTGAGGGTATCTGCGGCATGTGTTCACTGTATATCAATGGTACTCCACATGGTAAGACAGAGCGTGGTGCTACTACTTGTCAGCTCTATATGCGTAGGTTCAATGACGGAGACGTTATAACAGTTGAGCCATGGCGTTCTGCAGGATTCCCTGTCATTAAGGACTGTATGGTTGACCGTAATGCCTTCGATAAGATTATCCAGGCAGGTGGTTATACCTCAATTCGTGCTGGACAGGCACAGGATGCAAATGCTATCCTTATCCCTAAGCAAGATGCTGATGAGGCTATGGATTGTGCTACATGTATCGGCTGTGGTGCTTGTGTGGCAGCATGTAAGAATGGTTCTGCAATGCTCTTCGTATCAAGCAAAGTAAGCCAGCTGGCTCTCCTTCCACAGGGAAGACCTGAAGCAGCAAAGCGTGTTAAGGCTATGATAGCTAAGATGGACGAGTTGGGCTTCGGTAACTGTACCAATACTCGTGCTTGTGAGGCTGTTTGTCCTAAGAATGAGTCAATTGCTAACATTGCAAGACTGAACAGAGAGTTCATTTCAGCAAAGTTAGCTGATTAAATAAAAAAGGAAATGGATATCGGCGTCTTAACAGGATGTCGATATCCTTTTATAAACAACGCATGCACAAGTAATTTAATTATCAAAAATATAGAATGGAAAAGATTCCTTATAAGATTTATCTCTCCGAAAAGGAGATGCCAACAAAATGGTACAATGTGCGTGCTGACATGAAGAAGAAGCCAGCACCATTATTGAATCCAGGAACGAAGAAACCGCTTACTTTTGAAGATATGCAGCCAATTTTCTGTGATGAGTTAATCAAGCAGGAGCTGGATGATAATACAAAGTGGTTTGAAATTCCTGAAGAAGTGCAGGACTTTTATCGTATGTTCCGCCCATCACCATTGGTGCATGCGGAATTCCTTGAGAAAGCCCTCGATACCCCTGCAAAGATTTTCTATAAATTTGAAGGAAACAATACTTCTGGTTCACACAAATTGAATTCTGCTATAGCACAGGCTTATTATGCAAAGAAGCAGGGTCTGAAGGGTGTTACTACTGAAACTGGTGCAGGACAGTGGGGAACAGCTCTTTCTATGGCTTGTCAGTATTTTGGATTGGATTGTAAGGTATATATGGTAAAATGTTCCTATGAACAGAAGCCATTCCGCAGAGAGGTGATAAACACCTATGGTGCGAGCATCATACCTTCTCCAAGTATGACAACAGAGGTTGGTAAGAAGATTAATGCAGAATTTCCTGGAACAACAGGTTCTTTAGGATGTGCTATCTCCGAAGCTGTAGAGGTAGCTACTTCTACACCAGGTTATCGCTATGAGCTTGGTTCAGTATTGAATCAGGTGTTGCTGCATCAGACAATAATCGGCTTGGAGGTACAGGCTGCTTTGAAGAAATATGGTATTAAGCCAGATGTTCTCATCGGTTGTACTGGTGGTGGCTCTAATCTTGGTGGCTTTGCCTCACCATTCCTTGGCGAGATATTGCGTGGAGAAGCAAATTATAAAATAATAGGTGCAGAACCAGCATCATGTCCAAGTTTCACAAGAGGTAAGTATGCATACGACTTCTGTGATACAGGTATGATATGCCCATTGGCAAAGATGTACACAGTTGGTTCTCAGTTCATCCCAAGTGCCAATCATGCTGGTGGCCTTCGCTTCCATGGTATGAGTCCAATACTCTCTGAACTATATGATCAGGGTCTTTTTGAGGCTCGTGCTTATGAGCAGACAAGTGTCTTTGAGGCTGCTGTTCTATTTGCACGTGCAGAAGGTACTCTACCAGCTCCAGAATCCTCTCATGCTATTCGTGCTGCTATTGATGAGGCATTGGAGTGTAAAAAGACTGGTGAGTCAAAGACTATTGTCTTCAATCTCTCTGGTACTGGATATTTTGACCTCTATGCTTACAAGGCATTCAATGAGGGTTCAATGATGGATTACATTCCAACAGATGCCGAGATAGCAAAGGCATTGGAGAAGTTACCTCAGATATAATATAACTGAATATCTAAGCAAAAGATATTTAGGAAATGATAGAAATTAGAACGATACAAACTAAGGCGGAAATCGGTAAGTTTATCGATTTCCGTACTGAGTTATATCGTAACGATCCGTGTGCTTGTCCATATCTTTTCTCCGAAGAAATGGCAGATTTATATCAAGGATCAAAAGATGCACAGCCATATTGGGAATACTGCGAAGCAGAATACTATATGGCATATAAAGATGGTAAAGCCGTAGGACGTATTGCTGCTATTATAAATCATCGGGCAAATAAGAAATGGAATCATAAGAATGTTCGTTTCGGTTATTTCGATTTCATCGATGATTATGATGTCTCAGAGGCTTTGATAAAGAAAGTAGAGGAGTACGGTTTATCCAAAGGTATGGATACTATTATCGGACCAATGGGATTTATTGACCTTGGCCGAGAAGGGATGCTCGTAGAAGGATTTGACTATGAGCAGACAATGCATGCAAATCATAACTTCCCATATTATCGTGAACATATGGAGGCATTAGGGTTCACAAAAGATAATGACTGGGTACAAAATATGGTGAAGGTTCCAGATGCTGTTCCTGATAAGTTTGTGAAGATAGCAAACTTGATAGGTACACGATATGGCCTGCATGCCAAGAAAATGACAAAAAAAGAGGCAATAGAACTTGGTCTTGGACATCGCCTTTTTGAGGTTTTGAATAAGTGTTACCAAGATCTGTATGAGTTCTCGGAAATAGAAAATGCTCTTATTGAAAGAATGGTAAAGAGCTATGTTTCCTTTGCTGATATGAATCTTGTTACATTGATTTGTGACAAAAATAAGAACGACGAAATCGTTGGATTTGGCGTCACATTCCCTTCTTTTACTAAGGCACTTAGGAAGACAGACAGGGGACGTGTATGGCCCTTCGGATGGATAGGATTATTAAAGACATTATATACAAAATGGTTTCATTATGCTGAAACCGTTGATTTGCTTATTATAGGTGTTTTGCCAGAGTATAGGTCAAAGGGAGCTAATGCTCTTCTTTTCAATGACCTTATACCTTGGTATCAGAAGTATCATTTTAAGCAGGCACTTACACTTGCCATGATGGAGACAAATGATGGAGTATTGTCTGCATGGCGGTATTTGGATGCAAAAACTGTAAAAAGATTGCGTAGTTACAAGAAGAAATTATTGTGATGGCTGAGGAATTAGAAACAATAAATTACAGTGAAGAAAATATCCGACACTTGTCGGACGTAGATCATATCCGTACCCGTCCAGGTATGTATATAGGTAGGATGGGTGACGGTTCACATGCTGAGGATGGTATATATGTGTTGTTGAAAGAAGCTATCGACAACAGTATTGATGAATTCCGCATGCATGAAGGAAATCGTATAGAGATAGAGATAACAGATAACAGGTCTATCGCATTGCGCGACTATGGACGTGGCATTCCTCAGGGAAAGTTGATAGAGGCTGTCAGCCAGCTTAATACCGGTGGTAAGTATGACTCAAAGGCTTTCAAGAAGTCTGTAGGTATGAATGGTGTTGGTATTAAGGCTGTCAATTTTCTTTCTTCTAAGTTTGAGGTACGCTCTTATCGTGATGGGAATGTACGTATTGCCAAGTTTGAAAAAGGTATTTTGGTAAGCGATGAAACCGAGAAAACATCCGATGAAAGGGGTACTTTTATTTCCTTTGAGCCAGACGATACTTTGTTCCTGAACTATTCTTTTCACGATGATATTGTTGAGATGATGTTGAGGAATTATACATATCTCAACACTGGTCTCGCTATAATGTTCAATGGCAGACGCATAATTTCTCGTCATGGTTTGTCAGACCTTTTAAAAGACCAGATGACCAGTGAGCCTCTTTATCCTATTGTCCACATGCAGGGAGAGGATATTGAGATAGCTTTCACACATACAAATCAGAATGGTGAGGAATACGATTCTTTCGTCAATGGTCAGCATACCACACAGGGTGGCACACACCAATCTGCATTCAAGGAGCATATAGCACGTACTATAAAGGAGTACTTTGGAAAATATGAATATGGAGACATTCGTAATGGTCTCGTTGCTGCTATTGCAGTAAATGTAGAAGAGCCAGTCTTTGAGTCTCAGACGAAGATAAAACTCGGTTCTGATAAGATGTCTCCAGATGGTGTTTCTGTCAATAAATATATCGGTGATTTCGTAAAAAATGAGGTAGATAACTATCTTCATCGTAATCTAGATATTGCAGAGATAATAGAGGAGAAAGTAAAGGCCTCAGAACGTGAGAGAAAGGCAATGGCTGGTGTTACAAAGCTTGCTCGTGAACGTGCCAAGAAGGCCAATCTCCACAACAGGAAACTACGTGACTGCCGAATACATTTCTCTGATGTCAAGAATGACAGAAAGGAAGAGTCAAGTATCTTTATCACTGAGGGTGATTCTGCTTCAGGCTCTATTACCAAGAGTAGGGATGTAAATACACAGGCAGTCTTCTCACTGCGTGGAAAGCCACTCAACTGCTATGGCTTGACAAAGAAGGTGGTATATGAGAATGAGGAATTTAATCTTCTTCAGTCAGCCCTTGATATCGAGGATGGTCTTGACAACCTAAGGTACAATAAGGTAATTGTTGCTACCGATGCCGATGTTGATGGTATGCACATACGTCTGCTTACCATTACCTTCTTCTTGCAGTTCTTCCCAGAACTGATAAAGAAAGGCCATGTGTATGTTCTCCAGACTCCTTTGTTTCGAGTTCGCAACAAGCGTAACAAGATAAAAAATAAGGCTGTCATAGAGGCAGAAGATGCAAAGATTAAAGAGCGTGGTGAGAGGCAAAAAGATTATATTACAAGATACTGTTACAGTGATGAAGAACGCCTTAAGGCTATTGAGGAATTAGGAAATGACCCTGAAATAACGCGCTTTAAGGGATTAGGTGAGATATCTCCCGATGAATTCGCTGGTTTTATAGGTCCTGATATACGTCTTGAGCAGGTAACGCTTCGTCAGAGTGATGAGGTAGAGAAGTTGCTGGAGTATTACATGGGTAAGAATACTATGGAGCGTCAGAATTTCATCATTGATAACCTTGTAATCGAAGAAGACAGACCTGAAGAAGAAGACATTTACGAATGAAGATAGCCGATATAGACCTTGGTGAACGCCCTCTTCTGTTGGCTCCAATGGAAGATGTTACCGATATAGGTTTTCGGCGTCTCTGTAAACGTTATGGCGCTGCAATGGTATATAGCGAATTTGTTGCTGCAGACGCTTTGATACGTAATATAAAGGCTACAACCAGGAAACTTACCATTAGTGATGATGAACGTCCTGTCGGAATACAGATTTATGGTAGGACAATAGATTCTGTTGTGGAGGCTGCTCGTATAGTAGAGGCAGAGGCTGCTCCTGATGTCATCGATTTGAATTTCGGTTGCCCTGTTAAGAAGGTAGCTGGCAAAGGGGCAGGAGCTGGTATGTTGCAGAATATCCCCTTGATGCTTGAGATGACAACAGCTGTTGTGAATGCTGTCAAGACACCTGTTACGGTAAAGACTCGCTTAGGATGGGATAATAACAATCTTCTTATGCCAGAGTTGGCTGTACAGTTGTCACAATGTGGCATAAAAAGCCTGACTATTCATGGTAGAACACGTGCCCAGATGTACACAGGCGAAGCTGACTGGACATTGATAGGAGAGGCAAAAAAGAGAATAGAGATTCCTCTAATCGGTAATGGAGATATCAAAAGTATAGAAGAAGCAGATGCAGCCTTTGACAGATATGGTGTGGATGGGGTTATGATAGGTCGTGCCACCTTCGGACAACCTTGGATTTTTTCAAGGCAGGTTGACTCTCTCACTAATCTTGAAAAAATAGATATCCTCCTTGAATTATTGCAGATAAACCTCGATTTTATCGGTGATGAATATAAGGCTATCCTACATACTCGCAGACATCTGGCAGCAACACCTATTTTCAAGGGAATACCAGATTTCCGTCCTACTCGCATAAAAATGCTTCGAGCAAATACTGTAAAAGATTTAATGGCAATAATAAGCGAAATAAAAGAAAAATGGATAAACTAACAATCGTAAAAGTCGGTGGTGCTGTTGTTGAAGACCCTAAACAGCTTGAGACACTATTGGATAATTTTTCTTCTATACCTGGTAAGAAACTCTTGGTTCATGGTGGTGGTAGAAGAGCCACTAAGGTAGCAGGTAGCTTAGGTATCGAGAGCAAGATGGTAGGAGGTCGCAGAATTACTGATGCTGCTATGTTGGAGGTTGTTACAATGGTCTATGGAGGTCTTGTCAACAAGTCTCTTGTGGCAAAGCTGCAAGCCAAGGGTGTTAATGCCTTGGGTGTTACAGGTGCCGATATGGATATTATCCGCTCTCATAAACGTCCGCCTGTGGAGGTGAAGGATGATGAAACAGGAGAGAAAAAAGTTGTTGATTTCGGCTTTGTCGGCGATGTTGACAAGGCTGATGGAGAACGTTTGGCTTCTCTTATCAACAGTGGTATAACACCTGTTGTAGCCCCTCTTACACACGATGGAATGGGAAATATTCTCAATACTAATGCTGATACTATGGCTTCAACAGTAGCAAAGGCTTTGGCAGATAAGTTTGAGGTTACTTTGATATTCTCTTTCGAGAAAAAAGGTGTTCTCAGCAATCCTGATGATGACGATAGTGTCATACCTCTCATCACCCGGGAGATATTCAAGATGTATGAGGAAAGTGGTGTCATTTCGGGAGGAATGAAGCCAAAGGTAGAGAATGCCCTGAGTGCTGTAGAAAAAGGTGTCAGCAGAGTTGTCATCACATTAGCAGACAACATCGGCAAAGCAAATGAAGGGACGGTGATTCAATAATGCATAATTCATAATGCATAATTTATAATTACTCTGGCTTTTGGTAGATCTTAAACGTGATATATTGCCCCTGAAGAACATTCTTTATCGTCTGGCTTTGAGAATAACTCTCAACAGTCAGGAGGCAGAGGATGTGGTGCAGGATGTCATTATAAAGATGTGGAAGATGGGGGAGAGATTAAATGACGTTGAGAACCTTGAGTCATATGCTCTTCGCTTGACACACAATCTTTCTATTGACAGGCAGCGTATGAAGGTCAATCAGGCAGAGTCATTCGATGAATTGGAAGATTCTCATGGTGGTATTTCAAATTCCATAGAGTCACGATTAGAGCAGCAGGAGCGTATAGACTCTATCCGAGATATCATGATGCAGATGCCTGAAAAACAACGTTTGGTAATGCAGTTAAGAGACTTCGAAGGCAAAAGCTATAAGGAGATAGCTCTTGCCCTCGAAATATCAGAAGACCAGGTGAAAGTAAATATTTTCCGTGCCCGGCAGTTTGTAAAATCACGTATTGCTAAAGCAGGAGATGCTATTTAGCAATATCTAAGAAATAGCGATGAAATCGCATATCATTGTCTAATTCCGGGTGAAAGGCTGTTGCAATCATCCGCCCTTGTTTTGCAGCAACGATATGCTTGTCAACAGTAGCAATAGGTAAACAGTCATCAGACAGGATTTCCTCGATGTAAGGAGCCCGTATGAAGGTCATAGGCACATCGTTTCCTATCCCTTCTACAGAGCCTGTAGTATGAAAGCTACCTAATTGCCGTCCATAGGCATTACGTCGAACTTTGATATCCATTGTGCCAAGATGGTCCTTTGAGAGAAGTATCATTCCAGCACAGGTGCCGAAGGTAGGCAAACCTTCCTGTATTGCCTCTCGGATAGGGTCAAGCAGCTGCAGTTCTTTCAGCAGACGCATCTGTACAGTGCTTTCTCCCCCAGGCAGTATGAGTCCGTCTTTAGGCTGTTGCCAGTCCTTCAGCTGTCTTATCTCGAAAGTCTCAACGCCCAGCTGCTGCAACATGTGTTTGTGTTCAATAAACGCCCCTTGCAAGGCAAGAATAGCAATTCTCATTTTCCTCTTTCAGCCATTAACAGTTCTATTTCTTGCTCATTGATGCCCACCATTGCCTCGCCGAGGTCTTCGGAAATGGCAGCCAATAGTTTTGCATCCTTGTAGTTTGTTACCGCCTGCACAATGGCAGCAGCACGTTTTGCCGGATTTCCACTCTTGAAGATACCGCTACCTACGAAAACTCCCTCAGCACCCAGTTGCATCATCAGGGCAGCATCAGCAGGTGTTGCCACACCACCGGCGGCAAAGTTCACTACAGGCAGTTTGCCATTCTCATGTACATACTTCACTAAGTCATATGGAGCCTGCAGCTGTTTTGCAGCTTCAAAGAGTTCGTCCTCTCTCATGCTGACAACCCTTCTTATCTCGCTCTGCATCATGCGCATGTGGCTGACAGCCTGCACTACATCCCCTGTGCCAGGCTCTCCCTTGGTGCGAATCATGGTGGCACCCTCTGCTATGCGTCTCAATGCCTCGCTGAGGTTCTTTGCTCCACAGACAAAGGGTACTTCGAACTGTGTCTTGTCGATATGGTATATATCATCGGCAGGGGATAGAACCTCACTTTCGTCGATATAATCGATTTCTATTGCCTGTAGTATCTGTGCCTCAGCAATGTGTCCGATGCGGCATTTTGCCATTACAGGAATGCTGACAGCTTCTTGTATGCCACGAATCATCTTCGGATCACTCATTCTTGATACACCTCCTGCTGCACGAATGTCTGCAGGAATTCTTTCCAATGCCATTACTGCGCAAGCGCCTGCTTCTTCTGCTATGCGTGCCTGTTCTGGAGTTGTTACATCCATTATAACACCGCCTTTAAGCATCTGAGCCAACTGACGGTTAAGGGTTTGTCTTTCGTTCATTGTGCTTTGTCTTGTGTTTATGTTTTGAAATCGACTGCAAAGGAACAACTTCTTCCCGATACAGGCAAAAAAAGTTCCTATCATGAAAAGAAAAACTGCAAAAAGGAAAAAATCTGTATGAGTCATAAAATCTTATTTTTTAATCTCTTGTTCGCTGGAAATAAATTTTCTATTCGATAGAAAAAATTCAGCTTATGTGAGGGTTATTATTTCTGATTTCCGAGTGCAAAGATAAGGACAATTTTTGAGGTACTTGAACAAAGTCGCGAAAGTTATTTCACTTTCTTATTTTTCGCGACTCTTGTTTCAAAACCATCGGCAAAGGTAAGCTTTTTCATGACGTAGCAAAATCGATTTGTCAATTCTGTCAATTTTGTCAATCGTCAATTTAATAGGTTTTTCCTCCTAAGGTAGATGACGTTCACCTTGTATAATGGGAAAGTTCTTCTTTCTTTTGTAATATTATTATTTTCTTACTTCTTATTTTTAAAAAACAAACAATACTATTTGGTTTCCGCAAAACATGCTAAATTGACGATTGACAAAATTGACAAAATTGACAAATTTTCAGTTTTTCGCGATTTCATCGAGAGAAAAGATGTAACAATAAAGTGATTTTGTTATTTTGGAGCATTGAAATTGTAAATATGACCCCTCAACAGGAGGTATAATATGTGCTTTTTTCTGTAAAAATTCATACTTTTGCGACAGAAATGGACGTAAAAAGTGTTCATTGTTATCATAATCTAATAATTACATCTAAAATTATTTACTAT
>CAMNHS010000033.1 GCA_946539635.1 uncultured Prevotellaceae bacterium | reverse complement strand
ACTTTCTATCCCCCCACCCCTTCCGGCGAAGAAAATGGTAGGGCGGTCTAAAAAAAAGCGGAATTTCTTTGTACTTTAAAATAAAAATGCTACTTTTGCAGCACTAAAAACAATATAAACAATATAAACAATATAAACTATGGGTAAAATCAAGACAATCGGCATTCTCACATCAGGAGGCGATGCGCCTGGCATGAATGCAGCCATAAGGGCTCTGACTCGCTCCGGTATCTACAACGGTTTAAAAGTCAAAGGCATCTACAGGGGCTATGACGGCCTCATCAAGGACGAGATAAAGGAATTCACCACAGAAGATGTCAGCGGCATCATTACCAGAGGCGGCACCATACTGAAGTCTGCACGCAGTAAGGAATTTATGACTCCGGAGGGCAGGCAGAAGGCTTACGAGACCTGTCAGAAGGAAGGCATCGACGCACTTGTGGTCATAGGTGGCAACGGCTCCCTCACCGGCGCATGGAACTTCGGCACAGAATTTGACTTCCCTGTAGTCGGTCTGCCTGGCACCATCGACAACGACCTCTATGGTACCGACTTCACAATAGGCTACGACACTACGATGAACACCATCGTGGAGTGTGTCGATAGAATCCGCGATACCGCCAACTCTCACGAGCGCATCTTCTTCGTAGAGGTAATGGGACGCGACGCCGGTTTCCTTGCCCAGAACTGTGCCATCGCCAGCGGTGCAGAGGCAGCGATAGTACCAGAGGAGACAACGGACGTGGACCAGCTGGCTGCCTTCATGAGTCGCGGTATACGTAAGTCGAAGAAATCGTGCATCGTCATCGTTTCCGAAAGCCCCAAATGCGGTGCACTATACTATGCCGACCGCGTAAAGAAGGAATTTCCCGAATTCGACGTGCGAGTTTCTATCTTGGGACACCTGCAGCGTGGCGGTTCCCCATCGGCTCTTGACCGCATTCTTGCCAGCTGCATGGGTGTTGCAGCAATAGACGCTCTCATGCAGGGAGTGCGCAACGTAATGGTAGGCTATTGTAACGGCGATGCAGTGTTAGTACCGTTCAGCGAGTGCATCCGCACAGACAAACGCTTCGACAAACGCCTCATCGATGTGCTGGACGAACTGAGCATTTAGCCCCCTCCCAACCTCCCCCAGTTAGGGGAGGAACTTTTGACCTTTGACCGAAAAAAGCGTGGTGTGCATCGAGCATACCACGCTTTTCTATTAGAACGTCAACCTAAAGCCGAAGCGGACGCCGTTCTTGGAGGCTGTCGGCAAGTTGAGATAGTTGAAGCGATGTACGTATTCTATCTGTAACAACTTAAAGATATTATGGATACCAACGCGCAATTCGCAATATGGCACATGGGTATTCATGACGTATGCTCTTTCGGGGAATTCCATCAATCCACTTATATCTATGCCTCGTGCGACTGCCTCAGCAGGGTTGTTCTTGTCGGACAGTCCGCCATAGAGGACATTGAAGCCGATGAGCTCACGCCATTGTAACTCCTTAAGGATTGGTATGCGGTTGAATATCTTACCGTTCAAGTCCCACTCCATCATCAGGGAGACATACTTATCATTTAGGAACTCCATGTTGTTTATCAACTCAAAGGTCTCACGCTGCCATATATAAGAGATATTGGCAGCAGGAGCTATAAGCAATGGGAACGGTACCTGACTCCATTGTCTTCCGCCTTTGAGATAAAAGTCCATCTTACCCCACGACTTCAGCCATTGACGATAATAGATGCTGGCCTCGGTAACGTGGTAATTATACTGTCCTCCAAGGAGGCCCTTGACACCCATCGTATGCTTGAGTTTGAATATTGGAGAGTCGCGGTTTGCAGGACTGCGTTTCTGCTTTGAGTTGATATAAGTCTGCCCAGGGGAATAACTGAGTTGCAGATAGAGTTCCGTAAAGCGGAAAGAGCCTCTGTCGTTTTCGGTAACGACAAAGTTTGGCTCGCTGAATTTCTTGAAGAACAGGTCGCCCGCTGCTTCCTGATGTTCTACACGTGCACCGCCAGAGATGGCAAAGCCCCAATCTTCTTCGCGCTCGAAGTCAAGGGTTTGGCGTTTATAGTATGCCATATTCATCACCTTACTCCAACGAATAGAGGCGAAGACATTATCTTTATCAACGTTAAGGAACTTATCTGACGGAGAACAGATATCATACGTGCTGGTGAAGGAGATATTGCGACGCGGGAATTCGTCAGGAGTGTATTGCTTCTTGTTGAAGGAATAGGTGACTGTAGCGCCGTAGTAATTGTTGTTGGTTTTGAAGCCGTGTGCAATATATCCCTTCAGGAAGATATGGTGGTTGAGGTTACCTGTCGTCTGTCCTGACAAACGGAAACGGAAGCCGTCAATGCTGTTCGTAGAAAGCATAGAATTGACAGGTCCGATATCAAACTTACTTGGGTTAGGATCCTTGGTTGTCTCTATATAGTTTTCCAATATGGCTTTGAAGCCTACAAGAAGCCATCCGAAACCCTTGGTACTCTTCATTCCCCTGATAAATTTATCCATGCCTTCCTCGCCGCTGGTGAGAGCCACCTCGCGGTTGTCTTCCCAGTATTCCTTGTCGCGCATCTCGCTATACGGGTCGCGTTTCTCCAAAGCCTTTCCCCTGAAGATTTTCTCTTCGATAGGTTCAAAGGAGTAGTCGTTGCGTCGTGATGTTCGGGTAATTTGGAAGTCACCTGTCCTCTCTCCAACCAAAGCAAGTTCTACAAGCATATCATTGATATTGAGAACCCAATCGCCGGAAGGGAGTTTCAGATACTCTTGGTCGATAGCCATATTATGGACAAAGTTGACATCCGAGCGTTTCGGAATGCTCAGGTGTACCTTCTTGACATGAAGCGTAGAGTCTTTGATAATCCACAGGTCACCTCGGAAACCGAAGTCCTGCTGGTTATTAGGAAGGAAACTGACTTGTATGCAAGAGTCACCCTTAACGTCGAGAGTATCGACGATATAGAAGCGATAGAAACTGATGGCATCCCTACCTATTGGCGAGGTGAAGGGATATTGCAGCAGGCGAACCTGATCATCGTATATATCTACTTCAGTAAATACGTCGGCAGCCATCTTGGTGAAGATATCACCTGTCTCAATGAGGTCATTGACACCTGTGCTATGTTCCGCATCGACATAGATACGTTCCTTCTTGGGGGCTTTGCGATAGTACTTATGGAATATCTTTTCTGTCGTGATGACAGGAAGCACATTCTTTCCTGTATATGGGCTTTTCTCCACCTGCTCCTTCAGCCAAGGCTTTCGGGAATAAGAACCAGAGTCGAGAGTCGCCTGAGAGATATCATTAAGAGCAATGGTAAGACGTTCGTAATTGCGATACTGATAGAAGTCTTTGTTCTCAAGTTTTGTCTGCTGCTTCTTTGCAATAACACGACGCATAAGTTCTACAGCAGGATTCTCCTTTCGGGAATAGCGCGAGCTCTTTGACTTCACAACAACCTCGCTAAGGTCATTCGTTGCAGGCTTCAGCTTTACAACAATATTATTATTCTTGTCGCTGATATATACACTCTTTGACTTATACCCGACAGAGGTGAAATTGATATACATTCCCTTATGGCGGGCAATAGAGAAGCGTCCCCACCCGTCTGTGATAGTTGAGACATGACTACCCTTATATTTCACGCTGACATAGGACAAGCTGTCACCAGTTTCTGCATCGATTACGACCCCCCTTACCGTCTGCGCCAGTGCCGGTACAGACATTATCATAATCAAGAGGCTCACCACAAAGCCTCTGAGAAAATACAATCTTTTTATCTTATTTACATTATTCATATCTTATTGCTTCAATAGGATCCAGACGTGCTGCCTTTTGTGCCGGGAAGTAACCAAAGCCAATACCAATGATTGTGCAGACGATAAACGACACCACAATAGACCACATCGGAATGCTTGTTGGCAGGCCGAACAGCAGGTTGGCGCCAGTAGAGAGTAGTGTTCCAAGCCCAATGCCGAGGACTCCTCCTGTAACTGATATTATTATTGATTCAATTAGGAACTGATTTGAGATATCGATGCCTCGTGCTCCCACTGACATACGCAAACCAATCTCCTTGGTGCGTTCTGTTACTGACACAAGCATGATATTCATAATACCAATACCAGCAACGAGAAGTGAGAAGGCTGCTGCCACAACAAGGATGAGGGTGACGGTATCCATAGTAGAGGACATTGTCTCCATTATCTCTTGCTGAGAACGAATGGTAAAATCGTCTTCACCACCTTCCTTAATCTTATGCTGCTCTCGGAGGATTGCTGTCAATTCCTTTATGGCATCATCTGTCATCTCTTCTGTAATAGCAGAGCAGTTGATGCTTGAGAACCACGTCTGAGCAGTGAGACGTTTCATAACAGTAGTATATGGAGTGATGCAAAGGTTATCCTGGTCCATACCGAAGGAGTTGTAGCCCTTACTCTTCAGCACACCAATAACCCTGAAAGGAATGCTCTTGAAACGCACCATCTTGCCAATAGGATCCTGACCTGAAGGGAATAGTTCATCAACAACAGTCTTACCTATCACACACACCTTGGCTGCCTTCTTGATGTCTTCATCTGTAAAAGCAGAACCACTCGATATCTCCCATTGCTTGATATCAAAGTATTCCGTACTCTCACCGTACATGGTGGTACTGCTGTTATTGTTGCCGTTGATAATCTGTCCTGCAGAGGTTACTTCTGGCGATACGTAGGTGCAGTATTTCGCTTCTTCCTTTATCTTCTCATAGTCATCTTGCTTTAGTGTCTGCATAGCAGAGGGATCTTGACGCACGCCACCAGGACCTCTGTCGGCACCAGGACGTATCATAATGATGTTTGAGCCCATCTGCGAGATATTCTGGCGGATAGACTCCTTGGAACCCTGACCGATGGACATCATCACTATTACGGCAGCAACGCCGATGATGATACCCAGCATCGAGAGGAAAGAGCGGAACTTATTATTTGCAATGGCCTTGATGGCCACCTTCAGTAAGTTTACGAAATTCATCTGTAATAAACACTAATCGTCTTGTGGTGCCGGGAGTTGCGCTAACGCCTCCGCAGCAGATAATATATTGTCATTCTCCACATCTTCGCGTATCTTGCCATCCCTGAGCATAATGTTTCTTGAAGAATAATGTGCTATGTCAGGATTATGGGTTACGAAGA
The DNA here is from genome assembly GCA_946539635.1 of uncultured Prevotellaceae bacterium. Classification (GTDB taxonomy): domain Bacteria; phylum Bacteroidota; class Bacteroidia; order Bacteroidales; family Bacteroidaceae; genus Prevotella. Next base: position 6,733 of record CAMNHS010000033.1, on the reverse strand, counting down.
TTATGGTGCGTCCCATCGAGTGGAGTTTCTGGAAGAGTACCAGCATCTCGAAAGATGTGCGAGTATCAAGGTTTCCCGTTGCCTCATCGGCAAGGATAACAGCAGGATTGTTGACGAGTGCTCTTGCTATAGCCACACGCTGCATCTGACCACCTGACATCTGATTGCTCTTATGGTAAAGTCTGTCTCCGAGACCTACTTCATTGAGTGCCTTGATGGCTGCCTCACGACGCTGCGAAGCGCTGTACTCGCTATTGTACATGAGGGGCAACTCTACATTTTCGATAGAGGTAGTCTTGGCGAGAAGGTTATAGTTCTGGAACACAAAACCTATCTTCCTGTTGCGCAGTCGGGCACGCTGACTCTTGGACATCTTCCTGACGCTGACGCCATCGAGATAATACTCGCCAGAGGTAGGAGTATCGAGGCAGCCAAGCTGATTGAGAAGCGTTGATTTACCAGAGCCGGAAGTTCCCATGATGGTAACAAATTCGCCCTCGTAAATCTTGAAGGAAACGCCACGTAAAGCCTTTACGACCTCAGAGCCCACCTTGAACTCACGACGCACATTGTCTAATTCTATAACAACTTTTCTTTCCATAGGAACCTTTTATGTGTTCTTATTTCTTCTGTTGTTGCTGTTGTCTGTTACGTGGACGAGGCATGAACGGGTTGTTGTTTCCATTTTGTCCTCCTACTACCTCTTCGCCACTCATCTTGAACTCAGTAATAATCTTCTGACCAGGTTTCAGGCCGCCTGTGATTTCTGTCAACATGCCGTTGGTGATTCCTACCTGGACAGGAATTGCACGGAATGTATTTTCTTCAAGCACCCAAACCTTATGCTCTCCCTTACAATCCTTGATGGTCTGATCTTCTGTCAGCATCTTCTCGTTAGGAGTAAACTTCAGGGCTTTGGTAGGAACTGTCACGATATTGTTCTTTTCCTTTGTGAAGATGGTTACATTTGCAGTAAGTCCAGGCTTGAGTTTGAGGTCTGAATTAGGAGCAGAGATAACGACTTCGTAGGTTACCACATTTGATTCTGTTGTAGCCTCAAGGCGCACCTGGGTTACTGTGCCACTGAAAGTGTCATCAGGGAAGGCATCCACAGTAAATGTAACACGTTCTCCTTCTTTTACCTCGCCTATATCAGCCTCGTCGATATTTGCTATAACTCGCATATTGGTAAGGTCTTGCGCAATCTTGAAGAGTTCTGGGGTGTTGAACGATGCAGCAACTGTCTGGCCCTCTTCTACTGACTTAGATATCACAATACCATCGATAGGTGCTGTAATAGTAGCATATCCGAGGTTTGTCTCTGCCTTCTTTACATTCTGGGTAGAAGTGAGAACCTGTTGCTCTGCCTGCTGGTAAGACAAGCGTGCTTTCTCAAAATCGTCTGCGCTGATAAGACCTTTGTCGTACAGCTGACGCTGACGATTGAAATTAGCCTTCTGGTAAGCCAGATTACTCTGCTGAGATGACAGATTAGCTCTTGCAGAAGCGAGCTCTGACATAAGATTCGTCTTGTCGAGTTCTGCTATCACCTGTCCCTTCTTTACTATGCTATTGTAGTCAACATAAAGATGGGAAACAATACCACTGACCTGTGTACCGACAGTAACGCTGGTAACTGCCTCAATGGTACCTGTGGCTGTAACACTTGTGCGGATATCGCCTACCTCAACAGGAACTGTGACATAAGAAACTTCTGGTTCCTTGTCGCCACCAAGTGTGAGAAATAATGTAATGGCAACTATCGCTACCACTACCAAACCTATAATTTTCTTCTTCATTTTTTGTAGAATTCTAACATTTTAATGCAATATATCGTAGTGTATTTTGCCTGTAGTTCTGACTGCTGAGCATTGAGCAGACGTGTTTTGCCTTCTTGCAGTTCCACTATATTCTTCAGGCCTACCTGAAACTGTTCTGACAACAAGTCATAGGATGTCTGGGCACTCTCTGTGCTCACCTTTGCCGACTTATATTGTTGCTGGTTATTGTATGCCTGAATCCAGAAGTCGCTGATTGAGCTATAAAGTGTTGTCTCCTTGTCACGAATGTCGAGCAGAGCCTGCTGTTTCTGGATGTTTGCCTTATTGACAGCAGTCCTTGCTTCGCGCCTGTCGAAGATTGGTACATTTACGCTAAAGCCACCACCAAGATTAAAGCCGTTCTTGAGCTGTGTGCCCCAGGCATTGTTGTTCTGGGAAGAATGGTTGGATGTGGCAGAGGCATTGAGGGTTACTGTCGGAAGATATTGTGCAGTAGCTATTTTACGCTGGATATTTGCACTTTCTATGGACAAGCGTGCTCGCTTTATCTCAGGACGATTCTCAACAGCTGCTTCATAAACGCTTTGTACAGAGGGTATTGGCTGCAACGCCATTGCATCAGTAGCTTGGGATGAAACAACATCAAACTCATCTTCGTCAGTAATCTGCAAGAGTGCCTTCAGCTGACGCTTATAGTTGCGTACATTACTCTCACTCTGCACAAGGTTATACTCATCCTGAGCACGCTGGGAAGTAAGTTGGGAAAGGGCTGCTTTACTGAGGCTCCCTACCCTATACATCTCCATACCTCTATTCTCGTTCACCTTAGATGCCTCAAGAGTTTTCTCACTGACCTTAACAGCCTCTTTAGAATAAAGAATTCTGACAAAGAGCAAAGCCAGCTGTTCCTCAAGACTGCGGGCCTTGACAACACTGTCCTCTGCAGCAGCTTGCTCAGCAACATCATTGAGCCTCACCTGATTATGGTTTCTGTTTCCATTCCATACTGTCCAGTTGCCACCAAGCGTGTAGGCGCCATTATAACTGGTCTTCTTGGTTACTGTCTGCACCTCATTGTTCTGAATGGTCATACCTCGCTTCCAAGGCTGATAGGCCACATTTTGGTTTGTCGTAAAATTGAGGGAAGGAAACAGGGCAGCCTCAGAAGCCTTCAGGGTTTCAAAAGCCGTCTGGCGCGTCAGGCCCAGTTTCTGCAGGGAAATATTGTTCGTCAGGCAATACTCCAGACATTCCTCATAGGTCCAAGTCCTTGCCTGAATGGTTTGGGAAAGCAACAGAATCGCCCCCAGTATCGTAACAAGATATTTCGTCATTTTTTACTATTTTTAATATAGAATATTAATTGTGGGCACAAAGTTACAATATTTTTTTGAATTATAAAACTTTTTGCCCCATAAAACGTTTTATTTTTCATATTTTCATTACAAATTTTTCTCTAAACCACGTTAGAAAATTATCTCCTCCGAGGAGAATTTTATGTTTCAGGCCCTGAAACACCTGTCCAAGGCCCGTAAACTACTGTCCAAGGCCCTTGAACATAAGTTTCAGGCCCTTGAACATAAATTCTCCCTAAGGGAAAAAGAAAATCTCCCGAGGGAAAAATATTTTTCTTCAGGGTTTTGATGTTTTTTAGAATTAAATTTGTATCTTTGCACAAGCTATGAACAAAGAAGAACTTCGCAAATACATTTTTGACCAGACAAGGGGGCACTCCACGCAAGAACTGGAGGAGGCTTCACGCACTATCTGCGAGAAACTGATGGAGCACGAAAGAATAAAGAAAGCTGAGACAGTTGTGCTCTTCTGGTCAATGAAAAATGAGGTCAACACTCATGACATCATCCCAAGATTGGTGCGTGACAAGAATGTCATCATCATAACACAATCTGCTAATACAAAACCAGTCACTCCTCCACAGGATGCAGTCATCATTGTGCCAGGAGTAGCCTTTGATAGCAAAGGGTATCGACTGGGCAGAGGAAAGGGCTATTATGACAGGTATTTGGGCAGTTTAGCAGGAAATTACAAAATTGGCATCTGTTTTCCTTGGCAAATGGTAGAAAAAGTGCCAACAGATAGCCATGATGTGTGCGTTAACGAGGTGATTTTTTAGTTTTTTATCAAATTTCTTAACAAAAATTTGGTGGGAAACTGAAAAATTCCTAATTTTGCAAAATGGAAACCAACAAAATCACAGAGGCAGAGATACAGCATCGCGCCAACGAGGTATTCTCGGCACTGGAAAAGCGATGTTCATTAGAAGAGATGCAACTGGTGCAAAAGGCTTTCAATTTTGCACGAGAGGCACATCGTAATCAAACACGCAAGTCAGGAGAGCCTTACATCATTCACCCTATTGCAGTAGCGATGATTATTGCTAACGAGATGCAATTGGGAGCAGCACCTGTTTGTGCAGCTTTCCTGCATGATGTGGTAGAAGACACACCTTGTACTGACGAGAAGATACGACAGGAGTTTGGAGATGATGTGGCATTTCTTGTAGATGTGGTTACGAAGAAAAAGAAGAACCAATACGATATGTCAAAACAGCTTGACAATTTCAAGCAGATGTTTGATTCCATGCACTATGACATCAGGGCTATCCTTATAAAACTTGCCGACCGTCTGCATAATATGCGAACGTTGGCATCGATGACTCCTGCCAAGCAGATGAAGATAGCAGGTGAAACAGATTTCTTCTACGCTCCGCTGGCTAACAGATTAGGTCTCTATACTATTAAAATAGAACTCGAGAATCTTTCCTTCCATTATCGCTGCCCACATGTTTACGACAGAATCTCGAAACTCATTGAAGAGGACAAGAAACGTGACGAACAACGTATGCCTCCATTCTACAAGAAGATGGACGAGATTCTGAAAAATAACGGAATAGAATACGAACGCGAAGTGTTATACAAACAGCCTTATAACATTTGGCGAAAAATGGTACAGCAGAACATTGACTACGAACATCTTGAATGTAGGCATTTCACCAGAATCGTTTTCAAATCTGACATGTATATGACAGACAAGAACAGGGTTCTGAAGATATATTCTCTGCTGACAGACAAATTCAAAGAGAGGCCTAATTCTGTAACAAATTACATCGATCTTCCGAAGCAAAACGGATATCAGGCTTTCCACACACAATTGCTTAGCGACTACGGAGTTTGGGAAGAGATACACATTCAGTCGCAGAAGATGGCAACCAAGACAAAATTGGGATACCTCTTCGACAGCGGACAGAGAGAGATTGATATCAACATGTGGCTGGAGAAATTCCGCAAAGTCCTTAAGGATGTGTCACAAAACCTAGAGTACAACGAAGAAAACAAACACTTCTTTATCGAAAGCGTCCGCACCACCTTATATAATGATGATATACAGGTATATACGCCAAAAGGGAAGGCAATGCTGCTGCCAAAGAAATCTACAGCTCTTGATTTCGCTTTTGCTATTAGCAATAATGTCGGCATGCATGCTAAATATGCAAAGATAAATGGGCATCTGGCTTCAGTAAAAACAATCCTGAAACGTGGAGACAGCGTAGAGATTGGCGTTGATGAAAACATAATGCCACAAGAAGACTGGAGAACCAGCGCAAAGACTTACGAAGCACTAAGGAGTATCAATATTTATCTGGATCATCTACCTAAACCAAAATATTGCAGATGCAACAGTTGCCACCCTATCCCAGGAGAAGAGGTTATCGGATTTAAGGAAGCTGATGGCACCATAACAGTACATCGCAGGGATTGTACCCTCGCAATAAGCCTTGTGTCACAATTTGGCGACAATATTGTAGCAGCTGATGATTTCAAAGAGAATTCTGACATCTTATATCCAGCATCGCTAACCTTGAAGGCTGTTGACAGGAAACATCTCTTGAGTGACATCATAGAAACAATTTCCAACCAACTTCGACTCTCAATCCTCAGCCTTAACACAAATACTGTTGACGAGATTGTGACAACAACAATCAACTTCACCATTCACAACTATCAGGAGCTAAGGACTATCGTACAGAACATACATAACATCCCAGATGTTGACGAGGTTATCTACAATAACAAGTAAATAAAGGCCTCTTCTGCAAATAAATGTTAAAAACAGACCAGCAAAGCGAAATTTGTCACAATAAAATTTACTTGATTTGATTTTTTTTCATAACTTTGTTCCCGATATCAACGTTTAAACTAAAAAATTATTGCCTATAGAAAAACATTTACTTGACTAAAAAAGTTTAAGGAAATGAAAAAACTATCTCTGCTAACCGACGAAGAGTTGGCAATGGAGTATGTAAAAGGTAATAATCGTGCGTTTGACGAATTGTTAAGTCGTACGCAAACGGGAATATTCTCTTACATCATTTTTATTGTACACAACAAGGAAGTGGCTAACGACCTCTTTCAAGAGACTTTCTTGAAAGCTATCACAAAGCTGAAAGACGGTAAGTACACCCCATCTGGCAAGTTCAACGGATGGCTGATTCGTATTGCACACAATGCTATTATGGATTGGTATCGTCGTCAGAAGAGCCAGCATCTTATTGATACTGATGGTAGCGATATCACTATTGCCGAGATGTCTGACCTACAGATTATGGAGACTTCACGCGAAGACATTCTGGCAAATGCCCAAGTATTGGAGGATGTGAAGAATATGATAGACTTCTTGCCTGAAAATCAACGTGATATCGTAAAGATGCGCTATTATCAAAATCTCTCTTTCAAGGAAATAGCAGCTATAACTAACTGCAGCATTAATACTTGTCTCGGGCGCATGCGCTATGCCTTGATAAATATGAGACGATTGGCAAAGCAGAATAGCATGCAACTTCAGCTGGCACTATAATCCTACAGAAATAATTTAGCGCATGAAACTAACTGCTGACAGCGGTAGCACTAAAACAACATGGCTTCTTAACACCA
>CAMNHS010000032.1 GCA_946539635.1 uncultured Prevotellaceae bacterium | reverse complement strand
AGGAAAGAAATATAGGTCGTGGAAGGACTTTGCCACAAAAAACAAGGAAAGGGTGGCAAATCTGAAACCTGAAACTTGAAACTTGGAACCAACTCAATGGAACGACATATAGCAATAGTAGGACTGAATGCCAGCGGAAAGACACAGCTGGTGGAGAAATATCTTCGTGAGAATCCCTCACGCTATGTAAGGTATATTACTTTTCGTGATACCTATGGCGGTGACAACGACCGCACATACTACCTGCAGCAGAGATGGAACCAGATGGAGATAGATCCAGAGACACCTACTGTAGAACAACTGTTAGAGAAAGCATACAAAGCAGGCAACTGCGGAGCAGAAGATGGCAAAGCATTCAAGGAGCACCTTTATGACATCTTTAACCTGCGCTATCTGCTGGACAAATACATCATACTGCTATCATCAGGCGAACTGAGAAAATTTGTTCTTTGCAGAGCCCTTATGGGACGCCCCAAAAAACTCATTATCGACAATCCATTCATCGGTTTGGATAGCGAAACGCGAGAGCAACTGAAGGGAGTATTGGCAGATATGGCCCACGAACACGGACTGCAGATAGTACTAATATTGACAAAAGAAGCAGAGGTGCCTGACTTTATAACAGAAATCAGACGAGTAGAGAACAACGACAAAGGCATCATGTTGGAAGCACATCCAGAGATGGTGAGCGAATTATTGGCAGCACAACATCAATCGGCAATAGGTAAGAGTGACGAAATAGTAAACCTCAAGAAAGTAAAGATACGATATGGTCCGAGAACCATTCTGAAAGATCTCGATTGGAATATCCTCAGAGGCGAGAGATGGGCTCTATCAGGACAGAATGGGGCAGGAAAATCCACCCTGCTGTCAATCATCTGTTGTGACAATCCGCAGTCATACGCCAACGATGTATCACTCTTCGGTATGCAGCGAGGACATGGTGAAAGCATCTGGGAGATAAAGAAACACATAGGATATGTTTCACCAGAAATGCATCGCTCATATACCAGAGACCTCCCTGTAATGCGTATCATAGCATCAGGACTGAAGGATACCATAGGACTCTATGTACAACCAACAGAAGAGGATTATGCCGTTTGCCGCAAGTGGATGAGAGTATTCGGCATAGAAAATTTGGCAGAGAAATCATTCATAAAACTATCTTCTGGAGAGCAAAGACTGGTATTGGTGGTAAGGGCTTTTGTAAAATGTCCAGATTTGCTGATTCTCGACGAGCCCCTCCATGGATTAGACCAACCACGAAGCGAAATGGTGAAGAGTATCATAGATGAATATTGCAAAGATAAGAGCAAAACCTTGATTATGGTAACACATTATGAAGAAAACATGCCAAAATGCATAACAAACAAAAAGACTCTGAAAAGAACTGTATAGCAAAACTATAAATAAAAGCAAAAATATTATGAAAAAGAACATTCTTGTTGCCTTAATGGCATCTGCAGTATTTATGACTGCTCCAGCAGCAGAAGTTGCAGACAGTACCAAAAACGACAGCATCATTTTTACTACCATCAAAGAAATCCCAATCACATCGATAAAAAACCAAGCTCGTTCTGGCACCTGTTGGAACTACTCCACTCTATCATTCTTTGAGGCAGAGATACTAAAGAAGAATGGCAAGACATATGACCTTTGTGAGATGTTTGTTGCTAATCGCAACTATATGGATAGAGCTATTATGAAGGTTCGCCTGCATGGTGACATGCAGTTTTCACAAGGTGGCTCGGCATATGATGTTTATTATATACTGAGCAACTATGGCATTTGTCCAGAAGATGCAATGCCAGCACCAGGCACAATGTATGGTGACACTCTAAATAACTTCAACGAATTCTTCAAGGTGATGACTCCTTACGTGCAGGCCCTGTCCACATCTGACGCAAAGAAATTGTCACCAGCATGGAAGAATGGTCTGCAGGGCATCATTGATGCTTACTTAGGAAAGACACCAGAAAAGTTTACCTACGAAGGAAAAGAATACACCCCACAAAGTTTTGCTGCTTCATTGGGACTTGAGTGGAAGGACTATGTCTCCATTACCTCATACACACATCGTCCCTTCTGGACAGAATTCCCGGTAGAAGTACAGGACAACTGGCGCGGAGGCCTTTCATGGAACATTCCAATGGATGATATGGCTCGCATCATTGATTATGCCATAGATAACGGATATACTGTAGCTTGGGGCGGTGACGTCTCTGACGATGGCTTCACCCGTGAAGGATTAGCAATATTGGTAGATACTAAGAAAGTGGCAGACAATGAGGGCTCTGATATGGCAAAATGGTTAAAATTGTCGGCAAAAGAGAAAAACGAAAAACTTAAAAAGTTAGGGGCCAATGTACCAGAGATAATACCGACTCAGGAAATGCGTCAGGAGCAGTATGACAACTGGGAACTGACAGATGATCATGGAATGCTGATATATGGAAAGGCAAAAGACCAGAACGGGCGCGAATACTATATGGTGAAGAATTCATGGGGCGAAACAGGTGCCTATAAGGGAACATGGTATATGTCGAAGAATTTCATCATAGCCAAGACTATGGATTTCCTCATCAACAAAAATGCTGTTCCTAAGGATATTCGCAAAAAATGTGGATTCTAATTTGAAACCTGAAACGTGAAACTAGCAAACTTTATAAGCCGTTGGATGGCTGTAGTGATACTGCTGGCAGGAGTATTCTCTATGATATTCCCCGAGGTGGGAAATATCATCAAGGCATCATGGATTAATTGGATGTTGGGCATCGTGATGCTGGGCATGGGACTGATGCTGCGATTAGACGATGTACGCATAGTCCTTTCACGTCCGCAAGATGTGTTGATAGGTAATGTGCTGCAGTTTTTCATTATGCCATTACTAGGATATCTGTTAGCTATCATCTTTCAGCTGCCACCAGATTTGGCTGTAGGAGTGATATTGGTAGGATGTTGTCCCGGAGGAACCGCTTCTAACGTGATGACATATTTAGCGAAAGGCGATTTAACGCTGTCGGTAGGAGTAACCACTGTCTCAACCTTACTCGCCCCTTTTGTGACGCCAATGCTGGTATGGGCTTTAGCAGGAACAATGGTAGAAGTGGACATTATAACAATGTTCCTCAGCATAGTGCAGGTAGTAATACTACCCATTACCATCGGCATCATAACGCGACATTATGCATCATCATTTGCTGACAAAGTAGCTGTATATCTGCCGGCAGTATCAGTAATAGCAATAGCCCTAATAGTAATGGCTGTCGTTGCTGCTAATCAAAATGCTTTACTCACCTCTGGAATCACAATTCTCATTGTTGTGGTTCTGCATAACCTGCTGGGATTCCTGTTAGGATATGGTGCAGCAGCATTGGTAGGCTTAACTCACCCAAAGAAAGTGGCATTGAGTATAGAAGTTGGTATGCAGAATAGTGGATTGGCATGTTCACTGGCACACCAGCATTTTGCAGCAATGGCGATGGCAGGAGTGCCTGGAGCAATCTTTAGCGTGTGGCACAATATAGCTGGCGCTATAATTTGGGGCAGACATAGGGGAGTTAACGAAAACCAAAACAAAAACAAAAGCGGGATTTAATTAGTTATATTTGGAGGAATAAAATATTTTTACTAATTTTGCAGCCGCATAATTCTCTAATAGAAGACAAGATGAAAAGACTAACATTAATCCTTGCAATACTATTTAGCGCAGGATGCATGCTGACCACATCGGCAGCATATAAGAAAAGCAAGAGCAAAGTCTCTACAGCACCTGACAAGGCTTTGGTAGTATATTTCTCTGCTACAGACAACACCTCACGTCTGGCAAAGCAGTTGGCTGAGCAACATCATGCCGACATATATCGTATTACTCCTGCCACGAAATACACCAAAGCAGACCTTGACTGGCACAACAGCAAGAGTCGCTCATCAGTAGAAATGGCAAACGATAAGTCGCGTCCAAACATGAAGGGGAACGTGAAACACATGGAAAAATATAATACCATATATTTGGGTTATCCCATTTGGTGGGGTGTCGCACCACGCATCATCAACACCTTTATCGATGCTAATCCTGGTCTGAAGGGGAAAACCATAATACCTTTTGCAACATCAGGAAGTAGCACAATAGACAAATCGGTAGAAGACCTAAGGGCCACCTACCCTAATCTGACTATAAAAGACGGAATAAAGATAACACATTAACATAAAAACAGAAAAAATTATGAGTAACTTTATTAATGAATTCAAGGAATTCGCAGTAAAAGGAAATGCCATTGATATGGCTGTCGGTGTAATCATTGGCGGTGCATTCGGAGAAATCGTAAACAGTATCGTTAACGACATCATCATGCCTCCTATTGGATGGCTCATCGGTGGTGTTAACTTCTCAGACCTGAAGGTTGAACTGCCTAAAGTAGTTCTTGATAGCGGTATCGAATTGGCTCCTGCTACCATCAACTACGGCAGTTTCGTACAGACAATCATTAACTTCATCATCATTGCTTTGTGTGTATTCTTGATGGTTAAGGGTATGGCAAATCTGAAAAAATCTAAGAAGGCTGAAGAAGACGCTGCTCCTGCTGCACCAGCAGAACCAAGTAATGAGGAGAAACTGCTGACAGAAATTCGTGACCTACTGGCTAAAAAGTAAAGGTTAGAGGTGACAGATTAAAGGTTAAAGACATACTAATGACAGCAAAAGAAATACGTGAATCTTTCAAAAAATTCTTTGAAAGTAAGGGACATCTTATAGTGCCCAGTGCACCTATGGTAGTAAAGGATGACCCAACCTTGATGTTCACTAATGCTGGTATGAACCAGTTTAAAGACATTATCTTGGGTAACACTACCCCTAAGAGTCGCAGACAAGCCGACACACAAAAGTGTCTGAGAGTCAGCGGAAAGCATAATGACTTGGAGGAGGTTGGACATGATACCTATCACCATACCATGTTTGAGATGCTTGGCAACTGGAGCTTTGGCGACTACTTCAAGAAGGAAGCTATTACATGGGCATGGGAATATATCGTTGATGTACTAAAGATAGACCCAGCAGACCTCTATGCTACAGTGTTTGAAGGCTCAAAGGAGGAAGGCTTGGCACGTGATGATGAGGCTGCTGCTATATGGGCACAGTTCTTACCAGCAGACCATATCATCAATGGTAATAAGCACGACAACTTCTGGGAGATGGGGGACACAGGACCTTGTGGACCATGTTCAGAGTTGCATGTAGATTCACGTTCTGCAGAAGAAAAGGCAAAGGTTCCTGGTAAAGATCTCGTAAACAAAGATCACCCACAGGTGATAGAAATATGGAACCTCGTGTTCATGCAGTTTAACAGAAAAGCCGATGGATCACTGGAAGAACTGCCTGCTAAGGTGATAGATACTGGTATGGGGTTTGAGCGTCTTGTGCGCACTTTGCAAGGAAAAACTTCCAACTACGACACCGATATTTTCCAGCCACTCATCAAGACGATGGCAGATATGGCAGGATGTAAGTATGGTGAGTCAGAAGAGAAAGATGTTGCCCTCCGAGTAATCGTAGACCATCTGCGTGCTATAGCCTTCGCTATTGCTGATGGGCAGTTGCCTAGTAACGCAAAAGCAGGATATGTAATAAGGCGAATCTTGAGACGCGCAGTGAGATATGGATATACCTTCCTCGGTCAAAAGGAGGCATTCATATACAAACTAGTACCAACCCTCGTAGAGGAAATGGGAGAAGCCTTCCCAGAATTACCTGCACAACAGAAGCTCATCATGAAGGTGATGCAGGAGGAAGAGAGTGCTTTCCTACGTACTCTGGAGAATGGTATAAAATTGTTGCAAGGTATCATCAACGAGACAAAGGCAGCTGGAAAGACAGAAATTGCTGGAGACAAGGCTTTCACACTCTTCGACACTTATGGATTCCCTCTCGACCTCACAGAATTGATATGCCGTGAACAAGGCATGACTGTGGACGAGAAAGAATTCAACAACTGTATGGAGGAACAAAAGAAGCGCGCCAGGAATGCTGCTGAGGTACACTTGGGTGACTGGGTTGTGCTTCAAGATAAGGAATCTAATTTCGTAGGATACGACTACACAGAATACCCTTGCCACATTGTGAAGTATCGTGAGGTACAACAGAAGAGAGGCACTGCTTATGAGATGATTCTCGACAACACGCCCTTCTACGGAGAAATGGGTGGTGAAATAGGCGATAGTGGCGTACTGGTTTCCGAAAACGAAGAGATAAAAGTACTTGACACCAAGAAGGAAAATGGTGTTGCAATACACATCGTTAACAAGATACCAGAAAACTGCGAAGCTGAATTCATGGCTTGTGTAGATACAGACAAACGCCAAGCTATAGAAAGCAATCACACATGTACCCACTTGTTAGACCAAGCGTTAAGAGAGGTACTTGGTGAACATGTAGAACAGAAAGGCTCGCTGGTAACTGACGAATACTTACGCTTTGACTTCTCACACTTTGAGAAGGTTACACCAGAGCAGATACGCGAAGTAGAACATATCGTCAACGAACGCATTCGTCAGAATCTTCCACTTGAGGAATTCCGCGACACACCAATTGAGGAAGCAAAGCAATTAGGAGCCATAGCACTCTTCGGAGAAAAATATGGTGACAAAGTGCGCGTCGTGAAATTTGGTTCTTCTGTAGAATTCTGTGGTGGATGCCATGCTGCATCAACAGGTCAGATAGGAATGGTACGCATCATTAACGAAAGCAGTATTGCTGCTGGCGTTCGTCGTATCGAGGCTATCACAGGTAAAGCTGTTGAAGAGTTGATGGATAGGGCTCAGGATTTCCAGAATTCCTTAAAGACACTCTTCAACAATGCTCCAAACCTGTTTGAGACTATATCCAAAGCCATTGCTGAAAACAAAGAGTTGCAGGCTCAAGTGGACGAATTTAAATCACAGCAGGCAGGACAGTATAAGGAGAAACTCATAAATAATGTTCGTGAGAAAGACGGCATAAAGATTATGAGTGGTGTGCTACCTATAGAGGCTCAGAATGCAAAAGATATAGCATTCCAACTGAGGCAACAGTTCCCCGAAAAATTAGTTGTTGCAATTGGATGTGCTTCACAAGGTAAGCCTAATCTTACTGTCGCCATTTCTGACGACTTGGTAAAAGAGGGTAAAAATGCTGGACAGATGGTTCGCGAAGCAGGAAAATTGATACAAGGTGGTGGTGGCGGACAACCGCATTTCGCTACTGCTGGAGGTAAGAATGCGGAAGGTCTTAAGAGCGCAGTTGACTTAATCGTTGAGTTAGCTCTGGCATAAGAGACTTCCGAATAGACAACGTAATAGAACATGTAGCCTGAAAATCCTGATTGAGGATGCGAGGCTGCATGTTTTTTATTATCCTCATAACATCATTAAGTTGCTCATAAGGAAATTTAAACGTGAGTTGTTCCTCTACCTGTCGTTCCTCTACCCTACCCTCAACCTTTGCATTTTCTATAGCATCATGGGCAGCTTCACGATAGGCAACAATAAGTCCACCAGTACCAAGATTAACACCTCCGTAATAACGTATTACGAAGATTACCACATTAGTAAGATTAGCACTAAGCAAAGCACCATGAATTGGTTTGCCTGCAGTCGAAGAGGGTTCACCATCGTCATTAGCACGAAAAATACTGCCATCACTACCAAGACGATAAGCATAGCATACATGGCGTGCATCATAGTATTTCTTCTTATAAAACTGCTGTAACTCTTTCACTTCCTCAGGAGTTTCAACATGATGGGCGAAAGCATAGAATTTGCTTCGCTTCTCCGTATAGTAACCTTCGGAAACAGATGATATGGTGAGATATGTATCTTCCATCTAAACCTTCTTCAAGATGGATTTCATTGTTGAAACTGGATGGGTCAAGTCATCGCGTACAGTTATCAATTCATTGAAGAACTCCGAAAATGCAGACTGCATCACATTTGGCCTACGACGGCTTTTATCTGCATGCTCATTGATAATGATACGAATACCCTTACTCTTTAGTTGCACATGAAGATCAGTCCCTTCCATAATAGGGTCTCCATCAAAATGTATAACTCCTGGTTTACTACGTGTTATATGAATATCCTTCGCCTTGAAGGAGCGAATCTTTGACGATTTATCAAGGGTTTTATTAATAAGGTCAAGTCCCACTTGTGGTGCATCAATGATATCAAACGGTTCCATAATAACAACATCAAGTAATCCGTCTGACATTGAAGCCTTTGGTGCTATATATGCATCATTACCATATTGGGAAGCATTGGCAACAGAAACAAGAAACGCTTTATAAGGTTCTGTCTCATTACCATCAAGAGTTATAGAATATGTCTCCGGTTTATATTTCAGCCCTTCTACGAGGACATTTTCTATATATGTCATCGGTCCGCGTTTGCCTGCATCAGCAAACTTCTTGGAGATAAAAGCGTCGAATCCCATGCCACAGGTACAGAAGAATGGATGGTCATTAATTATTCCATAATCAAGTGCATGAACAACCCCTTCTGCGATAATCTTCATAGCGCCCTCCATATTGATAGGCAACATCAGATGGCGCGCAAGGCCATTACCTGAACCACAGGGAATTATACCCAGTGCCGTTTGAGATTCTACCAAACCGCGAGCCACCTCGTTAACAGTTCCATCACCACCTACTGCAACAACGATATCTACACCTTCATCTGCTTTTTGCTTTGCTATTTTAAAAGCATGACCAGCATATTCCGTAAGAATTATTTCTATCTCATTCGTCTCTCTACTAATATATTTGTCTACTACTTCAGGTAGCATATCCTTCTTGCCAACACCTGAAATAGGATTTACAATAAAGACTATTTTCTTATTTTCTAACATTGAAGTATATTTGTCCTGACACTTTTTTGCTTTGCAAAATTAATAAAATGGTCTATAATAGATAGAAAAAACGAGGAGAAACATATATTATTTTGCACAAAAGTAAATTTTCTGTGAAAAAAATTGTGCTGTATCATATATTTTTTGTACCTTTGCACGCATATATAATTGTTAACGACAAAAATGGGACAATTACAAAAGAAATTTGAATCATATCGCTTACCACAGCGATTCATGGAAATGGGAGTATATCCATATTTCCGTGAAATAACAAGTAAGCAAGGTACAGAGGTTTCTATGGGCGGACATAAAGTATTGATGTTCGGTTCTAACGCATACACAGGCCTCGTAGGTGACCAGCGTATCTGTGATGCAGCAAAGCAAGCAATAGATCAATATGGTACAGGATGTGCTGGCAGCCGTTTCCTGAATGGAACACTTGATATTCATGTTAAGTTGGAAAAGGACTTAGCAGAATTTGTTCATAAAGATGAAGCACTTTGTTTCTCAACTGGATTCTCTGTAAATGCAGGTGTTATTGCTGCAGTTGGTGGTCGTGAAGACTACATTATTTGTGATGACAGAGATCATGCCAGTATCGTTGATGGACGTCGTCTAAGTTTCGCAAAGCAGCTTAAGTATAAGCACAACGATATGGAGGACCTTGAGAACCTCCTGAAGAAACTTCCTTACGAAGCAGTAAAACTGATTGTTGTGGATGGAGTATTCTCTATGGAAGGTGATTTGGCTAAATTGCCTGAAATAGTAGAGTTGAAGAAGAAGTACAACTGCTCTATCATGGTTGACGAGGCACATTCTCTTGGTGTCTTTGGTGATCACGGAAGAGGTGTTTGTGACCATTTTGGACTTACTGACGAAGTTGACCTTATCATGGGTACTTTCTCTAAATCTCTCGCTTCTATTGGTGGATTCATTGCTAGCGACAAGGATACTATAAACTATCTGAGACACAACTCTAGAACATACATCTTCTCTGCTTCTAATACTCCTGCTGCTACAGCAGCTGCACAGAAAGCATTGGACATTCTGAAGACAGAACCAGAAATTATCGAAAAGTTGTGGAATGTTACCAACTATGCCCTCAAGCGTTTCAAAGACGAAGGATTCGAAATTGGTGATACAGAGTCTCCTATTATACCTCTTTATATTCGTGATGCCGACAAGACATTCCTTATCACCTCTTTGGCATTCAACGCAGGAGTATTCATCAACCCAGTAGTACCTCCAGCATGCGCTCCGCAAGACACTCTTGTACGCTATGCACTAATGGCTACACATACTAAGGAACAGGTTGATCGTTCTGTTGAAATACTGAAGAAGATTTTCATCGAACAGGGAATAATAAAATAAGAATACCTAATTTTAGGTATTGCGCAATAACGAAAAACATCGTACCTTTGCACCCGGGAACCAATGGTTGTCGGGTGTTTTCTTTATACCATAATCATCCTCACAATAAAAGAAAAAGGAGTTTTTGTTAATAAGATAAAGTTCATAATGTTTTTGTAAGGTAAAGAAAAAAGGGATTAGCTGTGAAGCTCATCCCTTTATTGTTACCTTTACTCTTGCAATACGACGTTGTTCTTTCTTGAGAATTTCAAATATCAGATTCCCAAATTCAAATTTCTCATGTATTCCAGGGAAATCCCCTTTCAACTCTAACAACAATCCTGCCAGCGTATCAGCTTCGTCGAATTTTTCGAAGTAATCGTCATCAAGTGAAAGAATGCGACAAAGATCCACAATCTTTGTCTTGCCCTCAAATACATATGTCTTATAGTCGAGCTTTACGTAGCCATTATCTTCTTCATCATACTCATCACTAATCTCTCCAACAATCTCTTCCAGAATATCTTCAAGAGTGATGATACCACTGGTGCCGCCAAATTCATCAACAACTATAGCAATATGCACCTTATTGGTCTGGAATTCCCTCAACAAGTCATCAATCTTCTTTGTTTCAGGTACAAAATGTGCTGGCCTGATAAGTGTCTGCCAACGGAAAGAATTTGCTTTACCGATATGGGGCAAGAGGTCTTTAATATAAAGTATTCCACGAATATTATCAATGCTGCCTTGATAAACAGGTATTCGACTATAGTTATTTTCTACTATATTATCTATTACATCCTTGAAGGAAGATTTTATATCTATATCAACGATATCCTGACGTGATGTCATAATTTCCTTCACCATCTCATCGCTGAAACGTATAATGCCCTCAAGCATCTCTTTCTCATCGCGAATCTCTTCCTTATCTGTCATATCCAACGCCTGCTCCAATTCGTCTGCAGAGATGTCGTACTCCCTTCTCTGGACGAAGCGTTCAGCTATGATACCACTCCCCAACAGCAAAGTGCCAATAGGCCAGAATAACTGACGGAAAAATAATATACCATTAACTACTCTCCTACAGAAAGCCAATGGTGAAACGCGTGAATATACCTTCGGAATAATTTCTCCAAACAACAGCAACAAGAATGTCAGCAATACCGTAACAACCAAGAAGTGCAGCCAATATGCAGTCCCGAAGTCAACTATTTGTGAAAAGAAATAGTTGAGCAACATGATGATTGTCACATTGATGAAATTATTGGTAATAAGTATTGTGGCAAGAGTACGCTCAGAGTCATCCCTAAGCATAAGGATCTTCCTATCCTTTACATTGTCAGAATCCAATTCCGACAAATCCTTTGGCGTTAAACTGAAGAAAGCTATTTCAGAACCGCTGGCAAATGCTGACATCAACAGCAAGAATAATGATACTACAAGACAAATTATAGCACTGATGCCAGGCGCATAAAATTGTATTTGCGATAAAGGGTCGTCCATTTAGGATTGTTGTTGTTGTGTTGGTTTAGGAGTTAACAATTCCAGATTATCCACTATCACCTCAGTAGTAGTGCGTTGAACACCTTTCTTATCATCATACTGACGATACTGTATCTTGCCATCAACATATATCTTATCGCCTGTATGAACATACTGCTCTACAATCTTTGCCAGGCGACGATAAAAAACGAGATTATGCCAATCTGTTCTATCGGGAACTTTTGTTCCGTTGGCAAGTGTATATCCGCGTTCTGTTGTTGCAAGGCGCACATTAGCAACAGCCTGATCCTGGTCGAAATACCTTACCTCGGGCTCTGCTCCTACATTACCTATAAGAATTACCTTGTTCATGATTGTGGTTTTTCTGCGCCAAGATAGAGACAATGGAAATTCTTTCCTCTTGCAGCAGGGAATTGTGAACGTTTATCGACACAAGTCAGCAGATAGTCGCAAATTCTGTTATAACAATCCTGCATTGACTCTGCCTTACATTGTGCTGTAAATGTTGTATCACGATATTCGCATTTTCCAAGATGATTTACAACTACACGTTTGAAGTCAAGTGTGCCTTCATACCATCCTGGTAATATTGTCTGTAAGCGCTTTTGCTCCTGAGCCTTGGAATCATTACTGCCAGCTACTGGCTGACGAACAGCTTTCTTATCTTTAAAATCTTGCAACGTTTCTGCCTCAGTCTTAATGACAATAAAATACTGGCGAGAGTGTACCTTATAGCGCTTTGGATAGAATTCTGAACTTTCTACATATTCACGCAAATCAGCCTCCAACTCTGGAGTTATTTCTATTTCATCAAGATTGGAAAGAAACACGAGAGCCTCTTCGACATCATGCACAAGGGTCTCGTCATCAAAATATCTTAGATATAAGTTCATTGCTAAAAAAAGTAGTAGAATAATAAAAAAACAACAGGAATAAGAGCGGAAAACGGGACTCGGACCCGCGACCCCAACCTTGGCAAGGTTGTGCTCTACCAACTGAGCTATTTCCGCATCAGGAAAAGTGAAGAGGAGGAGACTCGAACTCCCACGTCGCAATTGACACTACCCCCTCA
>CAMNHS010000031.1 GCA_946539635.1 uncultured Prevotellaceae bacterium | reverse complement strand
AACCTGAAACTAAAAACACCTGTACTTACGAAAATAGGTACAGGTATTTTTCTATTGCGTCGCTTATCTCGCTGATACAGATATATTCATCTGCGGAGTGAGAGCGAGAAGATTGTCCTGGGCCGAGTTTGAACGACGGTATAGGCATCAGGGCTTGGTCACTTAATGTGGGAGAACCAAATGGTGTCATTCCCATAGCGATACACTTCCGGATGAGAGGATGACTCTCTGGTATATGTGATGAGCGCAGATGGGTAGAGCGAGCTGAAATGGAACTCTTTAGTTTGCTCTGCAAGAATTCTAACACCTCTTCATTAGTATAGTATTCATTAGTGCGCACATCGACGATGAAACGACATTCGTCGGGCACCACATTATGTTGTGTACCACTATTGATGACTGTACATTGCATCTTGGTATCACCAAGGAGCGGAGATGTCTTTTCGAAGTGATAATCACGTATAAAGAGCAAGTCGTCTAAAACCTCATGGATGGCATTGATACCTTCTCCGCGAGCAGCATGTCCCGATTTTCCATGAGCGATACCATCGAGCACCATAAGTCCCCGTTCCGCTATAGCAGGTTGCATGCCTGTCGGCTCACCAACAACCGCTGTTATGCCAGAAGATTTTGAGAAGAAACAGGAGAGGGGACTATCGCTGATGACAGAACGTATGCCACCAATGCCGCTAACCTCTTCTTCGCAGCTGGCGAGATAAACAAAGTTATAATGTTGCTCAGGACGGCTGGTGAGTTCGCGGAAAACCTGCAAAAGAGTTACCAATCCGCCCCCACAGTCATTGCTGCCAAGACCATAGAGACGCCCATCCTCGATAACGGGAGAAAAAGGGTCACGAGTCCATGTGCTGACAGGTTTTACCGTATCGATATGTGCATTCAGCAGGATTATCTCTTTATTGTCATCCCATTTGTCAGAGATAACCCATATATTATTACCCTTTCGCTGGGGGTGAAGACCATAGCCGCTGATAACCTTTTCAAGAAGGTCAGCAGCAGCAGCTTCGTCACGTGAGACAGAAGGGATGGCTATCAATTGCTGAAGCAGGGAAAGTGCTTCAGAAAGTATTTCCTGGTTTGTCATCAGAATTTTACTGTAAGTTTGGCAACAAAAGAGCGTCCGGGCCGCGGAGTACCATCAGCAAGCATAGAGCCAATACTATATTTATTATTGAAGACATTTTTCAGAGAAAGGTTCAGGTCGAGATACTTCCATTCATAGTCAACTCCTAACCCCATAACGAACTGTGGTGCTACACGATTGAAGATAGAAGCATAGTCACCCATGATGACGGTACGCAGAAGGTCAACAGTACGATAGTATGTAGCTGTCTGGAACTGCCCGGTACCACGCACCCATAGTGTGCCACCCTTGAGGAATCCGGTACCTCTACCACGATATGGCGCACCTGCTACGATGAGGTTGGTATGGAAGGCTGGAGTAGAGAATGTCTGTGAGTTATGAACTATATAATTCTCATGCTTTACCACACGCTGCCATGTAGCATTGACATTGGCAAAGAAGTTGCGACGATAGAGCTGTGCTGCACCCTCTACGCCAAAGATATGTACCTTACCGGCGTTATTGAAGATATATGCTTCACCATCAGAGGATGTAAAGCTCTGTGCAATACCAGTGTTGAGGACTACGAGGTCGTTGAGAAGATTATAGAAAGTACCTAACTCAGCACGTAAGCTACCCTTATGGTATTCAGTACCAAGATTTATGCCATGCATGGTTTCTGGCTGCATATCCTCACCACCGCTGAAGATAGGAAGCACACACACACGATAGAGGTATGGAGCATCTACGAAGGAATAGTTGTAATTTCCACGCAGGGTCCAGTGATTGTCCAGCTTATGTATGATAGAGAAACGTGGTGAGAGTCTTCTCAGACGTGAGCCGTTGAAGCGACGTTTGTTGTCATAGCGCAAACCAGCATTGAGAATCCATCGAGGAGAGAAGAAATGCTTTATCTGCATGTAGCCAGACAGAGATGTCTCTTTTCCTTCTTTGAAAACATATGATGATGACATAGTGGCAGGAGTCGTAAAACCACCACCCATGCTGAAGTTCACGCCTGTCAAGGTGAAATGTTCCATCTGAGCTCCAAGGATAAAGGATCCGTGACCAAGAAGATTATAGTTGGTGAGACCCTGTGCCTGGAATCCGTATGTGGTATTCTGCCAGTCAAGTTTCTGGAAGACACCCTGATAGGAGGAAGGAATCATATTCATAACATTTCGAAGCTTGACACTCTGTGGGTCATCACTTAATGGTGTTATGGTATATTTCAGAACATCTCCTATTGTCTTACCTCGGATGAGTGTTTCAAAGATAGTATTATATAACACAACCTGAGGGGAGCCGGCAGGGAACTGTTGTGCAATAAGGTACTCCATAAAGTCAACAGTGGCATCTGGGATGACTTCGCTATTAACAGAGTCGCCTAATACATTATATAAAGATGTGTTCTCAAAATTGATGTATGCAGACGCCTGTACATCTATTTTTCCGAAGGTATGTGCATAGTCCACATTTATGCGATTATTGGAACGCACGATGCCAGGAGTCTCGCCATTCAGCTTTCCATAGCGGTCATAATTGAAGTTGCGGAAGGCATTAACGTCGGGATCGATGTTAGGCTCTATGCCATAGGCCTTTAAAGCCATAAGATCTTCTTCATCTTCGCCAAAATTAGTTAATAATCCTGTTATGACCTCTTTCAGGGTTGTCTTGCTGCCAACCTGTAGAACATTAAAATATGGTACACGTTTAGAGCGCTGCAAGTTAATGCCGATGGTGAAATCCTGCCAACGTCCTTTTATACCAATGTCATAGGAAGGGCGACCGCTTGTGGCATGGGAATATAGTCGGGTGTTGCCACCAAATCCGTTGTCAACATCATGTTTAAATCCCTGAGTGTTATAGATAGAACCCCATCCCATAATATCGACAACATTATTACCACCGCCGACAACCATAGAGCCGCCGAAGGAATTTTGTGAGCCGGCTGTTCCGCTGATGCGTGCACCATTGAGTTCCGCACCCTTATAGGTAATGATATTAACAACGGCAGTGAGGGCCACATTACCATAAAGTGATGAAGCAGGTCCACGTAGCACCTCTATCTGTTTCACTTTGTCGAGGCTTGTACGGAAGTCAGGCGCTTCAGCATTTGTGGAAGAACTGTTTAATCTATGTCCATCAACCATTATGAGAATCTTATCCTGTGCCAGAGAATATACTCCATGCATGGCGATGTTGGATTCCATACCCTCTGCTACTGTCATACCCGGTACGAAGAGACACAACACCTCTTGCAATGTTTGTGCTCCGGAGTGGCGAATCATCTCGTCTGTAATCAGTGTTACAGGAACAGGAGCTTCTTCTATCGTCTCAGCTTGTCGTGATGCTGTCGTGATACCTGCAGACTGGTCTTTTGCTTCGCTGACCATATCAAGAAAACGCATCGGGTCACCAAGAGATGGTGTGAAATAGGGGTCAGACTTCAACAGTAAGGCCACATTATTCTTTGCTCCTTCGATATCACCCTGTTCCAGAGAGCAGAGAGCCAGCAGCCTGTAGGCACTTGTCTTGAGCATACCTTTGGCAGATGGCAGCATAGCATATAACGATTCCTTACATTTGTCAAACTGTCCGTTGCTATATTCTGCCTGTGCCTTTGAGTATAGTTGGGCAACATCAGCAGGGGAAGCTTGAGCACTGACAGTAAGTGTTGACAGTGTTACAAGAAGCGTCGTTATTATGATTCTGGTATGTCGTAATATATTGGTCATTTTTTTCATCCTTATATCAACCATTTACTTCACACTCTCTACTGGTATGACAAAAGTAACGGTGGTACCTTCTCCGACTTTGGTGTCAATCTTTATCTCACCTTTGTGGGCATTGACAATGATGTCGTGTGTTATCTGCATACCGAGTCCTGTACCTTGTCCTACTGGCTTTGTGGTAATGTTTTCGTGGAACAGCTTCTTCTGTACCTCCTCAGGAATACCGGTACCGTTATCAGTAATCTTTATGGTCAGCTTCCCGCCTTCATATATGGCTGATACCTTTATCTCGGGTTTGTAATCCGGATTCTTCTTTTCCTCCTCTTGGACTGTACGTTCCTTTACAGAATATGCCGCATTATTCATCACATTGAGTACTGCTCGTGAGAGGTCTTGTGGTATCACCATCAGTTTCGGCATGTCTGCCTGATAGTCTTCTATGATGCTGACGTTGAAAGACTTGTCATTGGCCCTCTTGGCATGATACGACAGCCACACATATTCGTGTATCAGGTGTGGGATATCGGTAGGAAGATGTTCTCCCTCATTGCCACGGGAGATGAGCAGAATACCCTGTATGATACTTATGGCACGTTCACCATGTTCCTGGATTTTCTGCATATTGGTGGATAGGTCGTCTGCAATATCCTGGATATCTGCAGCATCGTCCGGATCCAATGTGTCAGCTACATCGTTGATAATCTCTTTGAGGTCTTTCAGCAGTTTGTCAGACATCTTAGAGAAATTGATGACGAAATTCAGTGGGTTTTGTATTTCGTGTGCAATACCTGCCGAAAGCATTCCCAATGCAGCGAGTTTCTGCTGTTGCTTTTCTGATTCTGTCATGGCGGTTATAGTTTTTTAAAGGTAATCAAGAATTCTGTATGTTCGTCCTTTACGGAGTTGAGTGTGATAGTACCTCCGTGAGCCTGTACTATCTCACGTGTGAGGAATAGTCCTACACCTGTTCCCTCACCGGTTGTCTTGGTGGTGAAGAATGGGTCAAAGACTTTGTCGATAATGGTGTCTTCAATGCCGATACCATTATCATAGATGCGTATTTCAACATTAGAGCCAACAGGCTTCAGCGATAGCTTTACCTCTGGTTTATACTGTGCTTTCTTAGCCTTCTTGTTGACAGCATACACAGCATTACTGAGTAATGATAACAGAGCTTTGTTGACAGACTCTGGGTCAACGTCGGCATGTATATCAGGAGTAATGTCGGTGGTTATATCCGTCTTGTGATATTCCTTTGTGACATCAGCTGCCTGTTGACATAAAGTAGAGATGTTGGTGTCGCGAGGCGTTCCGATATTATTGTTGAGCATGGCCTCCATAGCACGCAAGGTGTGAGTAGTATTCACACCATGTTCCTCAATCTTTCCGAGGTTCTGGTGCATCATATCCAGAATATCCATACAATCCTCATAACCATCTTTAGACATTTTCTCCTTCTCATCCTCAATATCATCTGACAAATCTTTTGCCAAGCCGTTGGTGAGTTTTGAAAAGTTGTTGATATAGTTAATAGGATTCAGAATGCGATCTATGAGTCCCTGTGTCAGTTTACCTGCTGTAGCATTACGTTCCATACGTACCATATCAGCCTGCATGCGCTCCTTCTCGTCAAGGGCATTCTTGAGGTCTTTGGTGCGTTCTTTGACAATTCTCTCAAGGGCTATCTTCGCCTTCTCTATATTCTTCATTCTCCATTTGATAAGTCCTCTGATTATCATGATGATGATGAAAATGTAACATAGTATAGCCCACCATCTCAGGTAGAGTGGCAATTGATGGAACCATGATACTTTTGCTGCATCGCTGATATTACCATAAAGGTCCTGGGCTTCTATCTCAAGAAGGGTAGGACCGTAAGGCATATTGTTGAATCGTGCCACAGTTTCCGAAGACCATGCGCTCCAGTTTCCGCCATTGATGCGATAGCGATATTTTGCAGGCGAGAAGACGGAGTTCTTGCCTACAGAATACCTTACTGTCATAGAGCGGCAGTCGGCTGGTATTTCGATATTATCCATTTTAGAAATCGGACGCAGGTCTTTCTGCATATATCCGCCCCACAATATGGAGTCGTTCATGATGGATATTTCGCGAAGATATACATGTGGCTTCTCTTTCTGTAGAGGATAACTCATATCACAAGCTACAACGCCAAAGTCGCCACCTACCCACATAGTGTTTTCCTTGTCTCGATACACGATATTTGCAGAAGAATATGCTATAAACGGACGTGTGAGAGAACTCCTGTTAAATTCTACCGAATAGCGTATACGAGTATCAGCCATCTTCCTCATATTGGCAGCATCAAGATATTTCTTTAGACTGCCGTCATCAGGTAATGCTTGAATACCATCCAGGGTAACACGGTATCTTCCCTCTGATGTCAGAGCTATGAGAGCGTTGTTGCCGTCAGGTGTCAGTGTCCAACATGCACAATCTATATTTCCCACAGGGATGGCTTCGTTGTTATCTATGCGGTAGAGTCCCTGCATGGTACCAACAAATATAGCATTCTTAATTCTTCCAATGGCATATACCTCGCCTTTCAGTCCTTGTCCTTCAGCATATCTCCAATAAGGTGATGGGGTATTGATAGCTGTGATACCGCGATTGGTTGCTACCCATACTGTTTGTCCACCATCATAAGCAATGTTGGCAACATTATTACTTGCCAAACCATCATCTTCTGTGACGTGGAACTCCATATCTTCGTTCTTTATTGTCAAACCATTGTTAGGAATGACAGCTAATCTCACAGAGTTTAATTGCAATGTGTTAGGATGCTCCACTTCCTGTCCCTCAAGACGTTTTGCATCCTTGTCGGTAGCACGTACCAAGTAAAGACTTCCTGTTTTGTTGGCAGCGATGTAACCATAGAAATCATGTCCGCTGACATAAATCTTTCCATCCTTTCCTTTAATGAGACGTGTTACCCTGTTAATGCCAGGAGTGTGAATCTTTCGCCACGTGGCTCCGTCATAATACAGCAGACCTTCGAAGTTGGCAACAAATACAGTACCGTATCTATCACAGAGAACATCGAAACATCTGTTGTGTGCATTATATTCCTTTGTGGTGAAATTACGAATGAAAGGAGTTGCCTTTACTATTCCTGTATTCAGAAACAGTAAAGATGTTAGAAGGGATAGTATCAAAGTTCTTTTCATTCTTTAAACCTCCTATACTTTACTCCTTCACCTATGTAATATTCCCATTCCTGTGGGGTGAAATTACGTTCTATGTGTTCATGCACATTGTCCTTATTATCTTCGACAGAAATATGCAATGACTCTATGTCACCATCAGCAAGACCGACTATCAGTGTCCAGTTATCCCTGTTTGTCGTAAAGCTAAGTGGCCACTTATCATAGTACACCTCAATAGGAGCTATCTGGGTGTTTAAGTCATCAAGATTCCATAGGCATATTTTGTGGTCATAGCTCGATGTTGCAAGACACCATCCCAATTGTTCCATATGTGTTATGGCACCAGAATGTCCTACGAGAGATTTGATGTGTTTGTGGTCTTTGTCATACAACAACACATCTCCATCCTCGGTACCCAGTATGTGCATACCCTTGTCTTTCATGTAATAGTAATAGCTGACAGGATTGTTTCGCGGCAGAGAGATGCGTGTGGTAACTGAAGGTCTTCCGTCGTTGAAGGTAAGCAGATTACCTGTCTTTGTAAAAATAATCAATGTATTTTCAATGACACCTGCCTCACTAATTTCATCAGTTATACTATGAGTGTGAAGAATGTTGTTTCCATTAGCGTCAAGCCAAACCACTTGGTGTTCTCCAACAGCAATGATTTTGTTTTCATCGTTTTGTAACAGGTGATGCCAGCGTTCCTGTGGCATATTGCTCATAGGAAGGTATTTGCGACTTATAACAGCATCTTCTTTGATACGTTGTGCAGGACGTGGGCCTTTTCCCACAAAGTCGTTACTGGTGCGTTTGTTATTTGTGCTGGTAAGAGTAGTCTTTACAAGTGTGCCACTTACGTCGAGTGCCAGGATATAACCATTTACTATACAGACATCTCTAAATAGATAGTTTGGGTCGTTGAAAATTATTTGCTCATCATACCTATCAACAATTCCTTTTGAATTAAGTTTTGGTATGAGATTACATATTTCTCCGTAATCGGTAGCAATGACATATCCCATTTTGGAATCCTTTATGTAGGAATCGGGTATCTTAGCCATTACGCGTGGATTTCCAGAAACCCTTCCGATACGCATTCTTGCTCTGGGTGCGTTATCCAACAGTGCGGTGTATATATCCTGATGATAAACGTTGCCTTTGAATTTGTCTGTATAATACCAAGCAGAATAGGCCAACAATGCTGCTAAACTTTTGTCGCCAGATTTATACTGTGTGATGGAAGTTTGTGCCAGCGAACGTGCTAATGATTGGTAGAACAGAGTATCAGCATGTGAGCGAGCATTAATAGCTTCTTCCATATTTTGTGTTGCCAAAGCACTCTGTTGTTCTGCTATGGCCCTCATACTCTCTGCCTCTTTTGCTGATGCGCGTGCCTTTCGCTCTGCCTCTCTTGCTGCTTCTCTTTCCAATTCGGCTTTGCCTCTTTCTATGTCAGCAAGGCGTGACTGTTCTTCAGCACGCTCCCTCTGTTTGTCAGACAGAGCCTTTTGCTCATAGGCAATATCCTCCATCTGTTCGCTGATGCGTTTTGTGATGAGGGCATTGCGTTCTGCTGACTTCATCTCTTCTATGCGGTTATTTAATTCTGCAATCTCGGATTCGTAACCGGAAGAAGCAAAGACATAAACGATGAGACCTGCAATAACAGCAATAGCAATATGGGTGCCAACTTCTGATGCCACCCCGCTGATGTTGTCAGCCAATTTCTTTTTGGTTTTTTTCTTTAGGTTCACGCTTTTTTAACAATCAATATGGTTATGTCATCGCTTTGCTCGGCGCCTGCTGCATGCTGGTGTACCGCATCGCTGATGGCATTAACAATTGTTTCGCAATCATCACCGCCATGAGTCTTTAGAAGTTCCTCAAGCCGTGTTTCACCATATAATTCTTCGCTAGGTGAACATGCTTCGGTGACACCATCTGTGAAGGTTACTATACAATCGCCTTTTTCCAATTTTAATGTTTCTCCCTTGTACTGATAATCTTCGATCACGCCCAAGCAGATATTAGTAGAGTTAGGAAGAACTTCGACACTGCCATTTGCTTTCAGTATGTATGGAGGATTGTGACCGGCATTCACATATTTTATCTCACCAGTCTTGGTGTCAAGTACTCCATAGAACAATGTGACGAACATAGAGTTGAAACTCTCTCCAGCGAGCACAGAGTTACTCTCGGTGATGACCTCTACTGCATTTGGATTTTTCTTTCCTGCCATACGGAGTAGGGTATGACTTACTGCCATGAATATAGCAGCTGGCACACCCTTGCCGCTGACGTCAGCGATGCAGAAGCCAATGTGAGTGTCATCTATGCGGAAATAGTCATAAAAGTCACCTCCCACATCTTTTGCTGGCTTCATGAAGGCATATAGATCAATGTTGGAATCCAGATTTTTTGCGGCATCAATCTTTGGCAGGATTGCCATCTGTATTTCTGCTGCAAGAGCCAGGTCGCTCTTTATGTCCACCAACTGCCCATGCTCCTTCTGTGTCTGCTTGACAAATTCTATCTCGGCAACAGCCTTATCAATAGTTATCTGCAGATCATCAAGGTCTATTGGCTTTGTAGCAAAGTCAAAGGCACCATTGTTCATGGCAGTACGGATATTATTCATCTCGCCGTAGGCACTCACCATAATGACTTTCAGAGCAGGGTTATGACGGTCATTAATCTTCTTCAACAGTGTGAGACCATCCATCTCAGGCATATTGATATCGCTGAGTACGATGTCAATATCAGGATGCTCTAACATTGTCTGTAAAGCTTCTATGCCATTGTGTGCAAAGAAGAACTCATACTCTCCCTTGCGAATCTTGCGACGGAAATACTGCGTTAATAGCAATTCGAGGTCTAATTCATCGTCAACACTAAGTATTTTTACCATAATTAATAGGGCGTTTTGTTTTTTTCGGGACAAAAGTAAGGAAAAAATTTGGAATGTACAAATTTTTTCCTTAAATTTGCAACAAAATTTAGTAACCTATATCATGCAAACGGTTTGTCATCTGGCTTTGATTCCTCACGAACAAGCCAAAAAATATGGTTCACGCATTGCGTTGGAATATAAGGATTTCGGTAGCGCAGAGTGGAAAAATGTGTCATGGATAGAGTTCTCACAGAATGTGGATAGAGTTTCTTTGGCACTTCTTAGTTATGGCGTTCAGCCGCAAGAGAATATTGGTGTATTCTCCCAAAATGCTGTTCAGTACATATATACTGACTTTGGTGCTTTTGGTGTCAGGGCAGTATCAATTCCTTTCTATGCTACGAGTTCTGAGCAACAGTTGCAGTTTATTATTGATGATGCGCAGATACGAATCATCTTTGTGGGTGAGCAGGAACAATATGACAAGGCCCGTAGGGTGCAGGCATTGTGTCCTTCATTGGAACGTATCGTAATCTACGACAAAGCTGTAGCATTGGCAGAACATGATGTGACATCGATTTATTTTGACGACTTCCTGGATAATGTGAAGGTTACGCCTGAGTTGGAGGCACAATTGGCAGACATTCGTGGAGAACTGAATAACAGTGACCTTGCAAACATTCTTTATACCTCTGGTACTACTGGTGAGCCAAAGGGTGTTATGCTTACCTGTGGACAGTATGCTGCTGCATTCAAGGATAACAACAAGTGCGTACCGATTAACGAGAAGGATAGGATAATAACCTTCCTGCCTATCACACATATCTTTGAAAGAGGTTGGGACTTCCTTGCAATGACGATGGGAAGCACTTTGATAATAAATACTGACCCTCATGAGATACAGCAATCTATGCGTGAGAGACATCCTACGAGTATGTCAGCAGTGCCACGTTTCTGGGAAAAGGTATATGCTGGTGTTATGGATACTATCGATAAGGCTTCGCCAGTTCATGCTGCTATCTTTAAGAATGCCTTGAAGATAGGACGTAAGTATAACATAGAATATCGTGCCAAGGGCAAGAAGCCACCAATGGCGCTGACGCTGAAATATAGGTTGTATAACAATACGATACTTTCATTGGTACGAAAGCGTTTGGGCCTTGAGAATCCAAATATCTTCCCTACAGCAGGAGCTGTCGTATCACAGCAAGTAGAGGAGTTTGTTCACTCCTTGGGTCTGAACATGATAGTGGGCTACGGTCTTACTGAGAGTCTTGCAACAGTATCGTGTGATCATCGTGATGAGCCATATACTGTTGGTTCTGTTGGTCGCCCTATAAGCACAATAGATATCCGTATCGATGAAAATGGTGAGATACTTCTGAAGGGTCCTACCATAACCAAGGGTTACTATCGTCGTGACGAACTCAATAAGCAGTCGTTCACCGAAGATGGCTATTTCCGCACAGGAGATGCAGGATATATGCGTGATGGTGAGTTGTTCCTAACAGAGCGTATAAAAGATCTCTACAAGACATCTAACGGAAAATATATCGCACCACAGGCAGTGGAGTCAAAACTGCTGGTGGATAAGTATATAGAGCAGATTGCTGTCATTGCCGACGAGCGTAAGTTTGTCAGTGCCCTGATAGTACCGTCATATCCGTTGCTGGAAGAGTTTGCACGCGAATTCAACATTCCTTTCAAGGGACGTGAAGACCTGTGCCAGAATCCGCTGGTGATACGAATGCTTTTTAACCGCATCAATACCTTGCAGCAAGGATTGGCAGGATATGAGCAGGTGAAGCGGTTCACTTTGCTCACCGAACCATTCTCAATGGAGAAGGGAGAGATAACAAACACACTCAAGACGAGGCGTTCAGTGATATGCCAGCACTACAATGATATCATTGACCGCATGTATGACGAAGACACAAATTTTATCTCGTAAATGGTAACACAGGAACAGGTTAAGGATATAATAGATCGCGCTGAAGCACTCTATACCTATCTTGATATAGAGCGCAAGAAAATAGAATTTGAGGAAGAGGACCTTCGCACACAGGCTCCTGATTTTTGGGATGACCCTGAAAGGGCTCGTGCCCAGATGAAGGTGGTCGGTGAATTGCGCAAATGGATAGAAGGTTATAATGAGGTGCGTTCATCAGCTGATGAGCTGCAGTTGTCTATGGAGTTCTATCGTGATGAAATGGTCACCGAAGAAGAGGTAGATGCTGCCTACGATCGTGCCTTGCATGCTGTTGAGGCTCTCGAGTTGAAGAATATGCTGCGTCAGGAGGAGGACTCTATGGATGCAGTGTTGAAGATTAACAGTGGTGCCGGTGGCACTGAGGCACAGGATTGGGCCCAGATGCTTATGCGTATGTATATGCGGTGGGCCGAGAAGGGTGGCTATAAGGTTACCATCGTTGATTTGTTGGAGGCAGACGATGCCGGCATCAAATCTGTCACTATGCAGATAGAGAATGCCACAGGCGATAATGCATACGGATATTTGAAGTCCGAGAGTGGTGTGCATCGCCTTGTGCGAGTATCGCCATATAATGCTCAGGGCAAGCGTATGACATCGTTCGCCTCTGTCTTTGTAACGCCATTGGTAGATGATACCATTGAGGTGTATGTAGATCCTGCCCGCGTATCGTGGGACACCTTCCGCTCCAGCGGTGCTGGTGGACAGAATGTCAATAAGGTGGAGACCGGTGTGCGTCTGCGTTATATGTACCAAGACCCTGACACGGGCGAGGAAGAGGAGATACTTATCGCAAATACCGAATCGCGAAAGCAGCAGCAGAACCGTGAGAATGCCATGCGTCTGTTGAAGTCACAGCTCTATGACCGCGCCATGAAGAAGCGTATGGAGGCGCAGGCAGAGATAGAGGCCAGCAAGCTGAAGATAGAGTGGGGGAGTCAGATACGTTCCTATGTCTTTGATGACCGCCGTGTGAAAGACCATCGCACGGGATATCAGACAACAGACGTCGATGCTGTCATGGACGGAAAGCTCGACGGATTCATCAAAGCCTACCTCATGGCGCTGAACAATAAGTAGTCAAAAGTCAATAACATATAATATAAAAGGTATAATAACTATGAAAGCAAAAAAGTT
>CAMNHS010000030.1 GCA_946539635.1 uncultured Prevotellaceae bacterium | reverse complement strand
AAAAATAAACAACATGAACTACAGAAATCTTTTTCAGCATGAGATTGAGGCCCTTGAAACTCAGGGCTGTTATTCAAACGACTGGCAGCAGGTGATAGTGGCAGATGACTTTGACCCTGCAGGGATTCACAACGCAGGCTTCGATGGTGAAATACGCATCGGCAGCGGAGTACACATCCGCAACGTCGGCATCATCCGCACCACCGACGGCGCCACCTTCGGCGAAAACGTCACCATCAGCGTACAGAACGAAGCCGGCGACGGCAACCTGATACTCTACAGCGGTCTGACATCACAGACAGCTGCCCTCATGGTGCGCAACGTGGACAACAAGCCTCTCTTCAACAAGATAAAGCAACTCGTTGCCCAACACGTAGAGGAGAACAGCGTACCATGCACCACTATCGGCGACGGTGTCACCATCAGCGACTGCCGCGAACTCACCAACGTGAACATAGGACCATACTGCGAACTCTCCGGAGCATCACGCCTCGTGGACTGCACCCTGTCCCCTACCCCAGAGGCTAACATATACATCGGCGACGATGTCATAATGGAGAATGTCATAGCACAGGCCGGTGCTACCATCGTGGATGGCGCAAAGATATATGACACCTTCGTAGGAGAGGCATGCCACATAGGACGCGGCTTCACATCCGAAAACTCCGTATTCTTCGCCAACTCACACATGGACAACGGCGAATCATGCGCAGCACTCTGCGGACCGTTCTCTGTAAGCCATCACAAGAGTTCACTGCTCATCGGCGGAGAATATTCTTTCTACAACGCCGGTTCGGGCACAAATTTCTCCAACCATGCCTACAAGATGGGACCGATACACTATGGCACGATGGAACGTGGCGCCAAGACAGCCAGCAGCGCACATATACTGTGGCCGGCACACATCGGGGCTTTCTGCATGGCGATGAACAAGATACAGTCGCACCCCGACACATCCATGCTGCCATTCTCATACGTCATAGGCGAAGGCAGGAAGACCATCGTCATACCAGGCATAAACCTCTGCACCGTCGGAACATACCGCGACGTCATGAAATGGCCGAAGCGCGACAAGCGGCCACAGAGCGGCAGGAAGTCGTTCATCACATTCGACTGGCTTTCTCCTTTTGTAATACAGAAAGTAAAGGACGGCATAAAATACCTCGAAGCACTGCAGGAGGAACAAGGCTTTGATGCCGACTATTATAAAGGTGAGGGATTCGTCATCCCTGCCAACGCATTGGCAAAAGGTCTGCAATACTACGACCTTGCCCTGAGGATGTATGGCAATGCCAATACTCTAGGCGAATGGACCGACATGCTCGGACTCCTGATGCCAATAGAAGCTCTCGACCAGATAAAGGAAGACATCATGAATGGCGACATATCGTCTGTCAACACTCTGGAAGAAAGATTCAGCGATGTCTTTGACAGCTACGCCCAATGGAAAGGATTCTCCGACAACGACGGCGACATGGAGCAGGCCCACGAAGAGTGGCTGAATTACATTCGCAAGGATGCCGAGAAAGAATACGATATGGGTGACGTCTCGGAAGACATGGTGCAGGAGTTTATCAGCTCGCTGAAATAAAAGTGAAAAGTTAAAAGATAAAAGTTTTGAAATGAAGAAAGTTTTTCTGTTTATTTGTTGCGCATTGCTTAGCGCTACCTCAATGGCTCGCAGTTACGAAGAAGTAAAAGGCGACCCGATGAAGACACGTATCTATACCCTTGACAACGGACTGAAGGTTTATCTCTCAGTCAACAAAGAGCACCCGCGTATTACGGCACACATCGCCGTGAACACCGGCTCAAAGAACGACCCAGCAGAATATACCGGTTTGGCACACTATCTGGAGCACCTGATGTTTAAGGGCACCCCATCATTTGGCACTGCCAACTACGAAGCAGAAAAGCCTCTTTTAGACAAGATATGTTCTCTGTATGAAGAACACCGCACCCTGACTGACCCGACACAGAGAAAGGCGAAATATCACGAGATAGACTCCGTATCGCAGATAGCATCGCAGTATTTCATTCCAAATGAATATGACAAGATGATGACCGCCATCGGCAGCCAGGGCACCAATGCCTTCACATCCTTCGACGTGACATGCTACGTCGAGGATATTCCGTCTAACGAACTGGAGAGATGGTGCATGGTGCAGAGCGACCGCTTCCAGAACATGGTGATGCGCGGATTCCACACCGAGTTGGAAGCCGTTTACGAAGAGAAGAACATCAACATGACGAAGGACAACAACAAGGCATACAATGCTTTGTTGCGCAAGCTGTTCCCAACTCATTCCTATGGCACGCAGACCACCATCGGCACACAGGAGCACCTGAAGAACCCTTCACAGGTGGCTATCATGAACTATTATAAAAAGTATTATGTGCCAAACAACATCGCCATCTGTATGGCTGGCGACCTCGACCCTGAGAAGACAATAGAGATGTTGGAACACTATTTCGGCAGTTGGAAGAACGACGGCACCACGACAAAGGTGCCCGGCAGGACATTCGCAGAGCAACCCGTCCTCACCGCACCACAGGACACCACTGTATATGGTAAGGAGATACAGAATGTTGCCATAGCATGGAGAATGAAAGGCGCATCATCGCTGCAGATGGACACCCTCGCCATGATGGATATGCTGCTCAGCAACGGCAGAGTGGGACTGATAGACACCGACCTCAACAACAAGATGAAGACTCTCGGTGCAGGCAGTAACACGATGGAACTGAAGGATTACAGCCTCTTCCTCCTTTCCGGTTCGCCTAACGAGGGGCAGACTCTCGACGAAGTGAAGGACCTGCTGCTGGCAGAACTGGAGAAATTGAAGAATGGCGATTGGGACGAGGGAATTATGAAGAGTATCATTGCCAACGCCAAGTTGGCAGAGCTGCAGAGACTTGACAACAACAGGAGTCGCGTGCAGGAGATGGTAGATTGCTTCATCGACGACGTGCCTTGGGAACAGAATATCACACGATTGGATCGTCTCAGCAAACTCACAAAGGCTGACATCATCTCGTGGGCAAAGGAGCATATCACCGACGGATACATAGTCCTCTACAAACGCCA
Source organism: uncultured Prevotellaceae bacterium (assembly GCA_946539635.1). Taxonomy (GTDB): domain Bacteria; phylum Bacteroidota; class Bacteroidia; order Bacteroidales; family Bacteroidaceae; genus Prevotella. The sequence continues at coordinate 9,928 of CAMNHS010000030.1, read as the reverse complement.
GGGCGAAGACACAACAATAGTAAAGATTGACAAGCCTGAGATAACTCCGATATCCAGCAACCGCGATATGCGCAGCAAGTTCATGGAGGACTTCATGGCAAAGACGGTGGAGGACATACAACCACAGTTCATAGACTTCAACAAGGAACTGACCTTCAGCACCACAAAGAACGGACTCCCCGTAATCTACAAGCAGAACACAACGGACGACCGTTTCTTCCTCTCCTATCGCTTTGCATTCGGAGAATTGGCTGACCTGCGTTATGACATTGCTTCCAGTTATATGACCCTTCTCGGCACGAACAAGAAGAGTCTGGAACAGATACAGAGAGACTTCTATGACATAGCATGCTCTTACGGCGTCAGCGTAGGTGACGAGACAACGACAATCACCGTATCGGGACTACAGGAGAATATGCCAAAGGCAATCGCTATGATGGAAGACCTGCTGCAAGACCTGAAGCCTGACACAGCAGTATATAGCAAACTGCTCGACCAAACCGCAAAGGGACGCATGGAAGGACGAAAGAGACAGAGCAACTGCTACAGCGCCCTCGTCACCTACGGTCTTTATGGAGAACACAACCCCGCTACCGACATGCCAAGTGTCAGCGAGATGCGCAACATGAAGCCTGAGACATTTACAGAACTCCTGAAAGGTCTCACCTCCCTGAAGCACGAAGTTATCTACTGGGGACCGCTGAGCCTGAACGACCTGAAGAAGACTCTCGACAGATGTCCAAGCGCAAAGATAAAGAACTTCAAGGACGTACCAGAGAACAAATACTATACAAAGCAGTTGACAACCGGGAACGAGGTATATCTTGCACCATACGATGCACCCAACATCAATATGCGCATGATATACAGCGCCGGCAAGCCATTGGACATCCAGAAGCTGCCACTCGTGTCGATGTTCAACGAATACTTCGGTGGCGGCATGAACGCCATCGTATTCCAGGAACTCCGCGAAACACGTGGTCTGGCATACAACGCATGGGCAAGATACAACACACCATCTCGTAAGGGTGAGACAGAATACTACAACCAGCACATCATATCACAGAACGATAAGATGATTGATTGCATCAACACATTCAAGGCCATCACCGATACCATACCACAGTCAGAAGCTGCCTTCAACACAGCTAAGCAGAACTGGATGAAGAGCATCGCAGCTCAGCGTACTGTCAAGGCTGGCGCCATCAACAGATATCTCAGCGCCCGCAGACTGGGCATCGACTATGATATCAACAAGATGTATTGGGAGGCTATTCCAAAGATAACACTACAGGACGTAGTGAACTTTGAGCAGGAGAACATCAAGGGCAAGCCAATGAGATACATGATTCTCGGAAAGGAAGCAGACCTCGACATCAAAGCCCTCGAAAAACTCGGTCCTGTTAAGCGACTCACATTAGATGATATTTTCCCAAGTTACAAATAAACCAAACAAAAATAGAAAACATTATGGCAAACGTAGAATTTAAGTACGCCCCAATGTTCCAGTTGGGCGAAGACAAGACAGAGTATCGTCTTATTTCAAAGGACGGCGTCAGCGTAGGCGAATTTGAGGGCACCCCAATCCTCAAGGTTAGCAAGGAAGCTTTGGAGCTGCTCACAACACAGGCTTTCCACGATGTAAACTTCATGCTGCGCCGTGAGCACAACGAAAAGGTGGCAAGCATCCTCAACTCTCCAGATGCAAGCGACAACGACAAATATGTTGCTTTGACAATGCTGCGCAATGCAGAGGTTGCATGCAAGGGACAGTTACCATTCTGTCAGGACACCGGTACTGCCATCATCCATGGTGAGAAGGGTCAGCAGGTTTGGACAGGCTTCGAAGACGAAGAGCCACTGGCAAAAGGTGTTTACAATACTTACACCTCAGACAACCTGCGTTATTCACAGAATGCACCTTTGGATATGTATAATGAGGTGAATACGAAGTGTAACCTGCCAGCACAGATAGACATTGAGGCAACTCAGGGTATGGAATACAGATTCCTTTGTGTCGTAAAAGGTGGTGGTTCCGCAAACAAGACATACCTTTACCAAGAGACAAAGGCTCGCATACAGAACCCAGGTACTCTCGTTCCTTTCCTCGTAGAAAAGATGAAGAGCCTCGGCACAGCAGCATGTCCTCCATATCACATCGCTTTCGTAATCGGTGGAACCTCTGCAGAGAAGAATCTGCTGACTGTAAAATTGGCTTCAACAAAGTTTTATGACTCTCTTCCAACAACAGGTGATGAGACCGGTCGTGCCTTCCGCGATATAGAACTCGAGAAACAACTTCTTGAGGAAGCAAAGAAGATTGGATTTGGTGCGCAATTCGGTGGTACGGCATTCGCTCACGATGTGAGAGTAGTACGTTTACCACGTCACGGAGCATCATGTCCTATCGGACTCGGTGTTTCTTGTTCTGCTGACCGTAACATCAAAGCAAAGATAAACAAGGACGGCATCTGGATTGAGAAGATGGACGACAAACCATACGAACTTATTCCAGAAGAGCTGCGTCAGGCTGGTGAGGGCGATGCTATACAGATAAATCTCGATCAGCCTATCTCAGAAGTTTGCAAGGAACTCTCAAAATATCCTGTTTCAACACGTGTAAGCCTCAACGGCACTATCATTGTAGCCCGCGATATTGCTCACGCAAAGATTAAGGCACGTTTGGATGCCGGTGAGGGTATGCCGCAATATTTCAAGGACCATCCTGTACTATATGCCGGACCAGCAAAGACACCAGCAGGAATGCCTTGCGGCTCTATGGGACCAACAACAGCAAACCGTATGGACCCATACTGCGATGAGTTCCAGGACAATGGTGGTTCATTGGTTATGATAGCAAAGGGCAACCGCACACAGGTAGTCACCGATGCCTGCAAGAAGCACGGCGGCTTCTATCTCGGTTCTATCGGTGGACCTGCAGCATACCTCTCTTCCAGCAACATCAAGAGCATTGAATGTGTGGAATATCCAGAGTTAGGTATGGAAGCTATCTGGAAAATACGTGTTGAGAACTTCCCTGCTTTCATCCTCGTTGATGACAAGGGCAACGATTTCTTTAAGAAGTTCTAATGCAAGAAATAATTCTCGTATTAGAGTTCGTCATCGGGCTGGTCGCAATCATAAAAGGAGCTGACTGGCTCACCGACGGAGCAGCATCAATAGCCCACCACTATGGCATCCCAACCATAGTGGTGGGACTAACGATTGTTGCAGTAGGTAGCTCTATGCCCGAATTTGTCGTCAGCGTCGTATCTGCATTTAAGGGAAATGTGGATATGGCACTCGGCAATGTTGTCGGCTCCAACATCTTTAATATTCTTGGCATCGTAGGAATAACAGCTCTCGTTATGCCGATAACAATTGACAGACGGAATATGAAATACGACGTTCCGTTTGTTGTGCTCTCCAGTCTTTTCATTGCAATTACCGCTTTTGACAGTTTCTTCGATACGACTAATCCTGTGACTGATTCCATCTCACGCAGCGACGGTCTGCTGATGCTGTGCACATTCGCAGTCTTTATGTCATACACGATGTCCATTGCCAAGAATGACCAAGACAAGGCGACAGACACCTCAGGCAACGAATACAAGCAAAGCCCCTTGTGGAAAAACATCCTCTTTGTCCTCATTGGTTTGGTATTACTCGTTGCTGGTGGAGACGGACTCGTAGAGGGCGCTTCCGGCATAGCACGTTGGATAGGAATCAGCGAATCGGTTATAGCACTGACAATTGTGTCTGCCGGCACGTCGGCACCGGAGTTAGCGGCCTCTGTGATGGCAGCAAAGAAAGGCGACACTGCTATGGCATTAGGTAATGTGGTCGGTAGCGTCGTCTTCAATGTATTCTTCGCACTCGGTACATCAGCCGTTATCTTCCCTCTCGGTATTGGAGGCGTTACAGCAACAGACATCCTCGTTCTGCTCGGAGCATCCATACTGCTTTGGATACTGACAGCATTTGGGCAGAAACAACTCATTATAACACGGACAGAAGGGGCCATTCTGGTCATTATGGCAATTGCTTATTACACATATCTCGTTATATGAACATAAATTTCAACATATACTACGGAGTAAATCCCGGGGAATATATCTGTCTTAATATTCGCCAAAACAATGGGGTCGCTATACATAAGATGAACCAAGCAGGTGGCAACTGGTCATTTGAATTGAGAATGAATGATGCAGAACTATTGCAGTATGGTAGCGAGCCGTTTGACTATTACTACACCCTGTATTCCGGTGATAAGATAAAGAGACAGGAATGGACCACTCAAGCTCATCGTCTCGACTTGGGTCAGACAGGTGTGCAGCAATATACCGTATATGACACATGGATTGAAATTCCCCATGACTCATATCTCTACAGTTCTGCCTTCACACAATGTATCAACCGCAGGGAAAAGGCCCCCCACTATCGCAGGACATCGCCTACCATTCTGCGTCTGAAGGTTCGTGCTCCACAACTGCGTGGCGATGAGAGGCTCATCCTTACGGGCAACCATCCCGTATTGGGAGAATGGGATACCTCAAGAGGCATACCGTGCTTCGAGCAGGCTCCGAACGAATGGATATGTGACATTGATGCAGAATATACCGTTGGCGAGGATTTGGAATATAAATTCGCAGCCGTTCGCGCCAATACCAATTTCCCTGTAATCCAGCAAGACATCATGTGGGAAACATGTGATAACCGTCATATCGTAGTACCACGAATGAGGAAAGGAGAAATCACAGAATATGAACTCTCCCAAGCATTCTTTAAGATATGGAATGTAAAGAAGGCCGGCACCCTCATTCCTGTTTTCTCATTACGCACAGAAGGCAGTTTCGGTGTTGGTGACTTCGGTGACCTGAAACGTATGATAGACTGGATTGCCTATACGGGACAACGCATCCTGCAGCTGTTACCTATCAACGACACAACTGTCACACACACATGGACAGACTCATATCCATACTCATGTATCAGCGTCTTTGCGCTACATCCTCAATATATTGACCTGAGACAACTACCACCACTGAAAGATGCTGAGCAAGCAAAGCGCTTTGAGACATTGAGACAAGAGCTCAATGCCCTTCGTCAGATAGACTATGAACGCGTCAATAATGCAAAGAATGAATACCTGCTAATGCTCTTCCGTCAAGAAGGTAAGAAGGTTCTTGCTTCAGCAGAATACAAATCATGGTATGCGGAGGAGCACTTCTGGCTCGACACATACGCCAAATTCTGCGTTGCCCGTGACAAGGCGTATATGCCAGCATCTCAGGGGTATTATTGTTTTGTTCAGTTCCTGCTTGCAAAGCAAATGCGTGAAGCCCATGAATATGCACGTTATAAGCGTGTTATACTCAAAGGTGACATTCCAATTGGAGTACACCGCAACGGCTGCGACGTGATGCAAGACCCACGTTACTTTAACCTCAATGGTAGTGCCGGTGCTCCACCAGATGAATTCTCCATAAATGGTCAGAACTGGGGATTCCCTACGTACAACTGGGACGAGATGCTGAAAGACGGATGTCAGTGGTGGGTACGCAGATTCCGCAATATGCAGAAATATTTTGATGCATATCGTATTGACCACGTCTTGGGATTCTTCCGCATCTGGGAGATTCCTGTTCATTCCGTCCACGGACTGTTGGGACAATTCCAGCCAGCACTTCCTCTTAGCGTCAGCGAGATAGAATCATATGGTCTTCGCATGCAAAAAGAGCGTTTCACCCAACCATATATTACCAAAGAAATCCTCGAAGACATCTTTGGCGACAGGGCAAGCTATGTACGCGACACCTTCGTAGAGCCATATAAAGACGGTCTCTACCTAATGAAGGAGGCATACAACACACAACGAAAGGTTGAAGCTGCAGTAATCAATGATGACAACCTCCGTGACGGATTATACACTCTGATTAGTAATGTGCTCTTCCTGAAAGACCATAAGAATCCAGAACTATATCATCCTCGCATTGCTGCCCAACAAAGTTATATATATAGGATACTTTTGAGCGACAGCGACAAAAAGGCATTCAACCGTCTGTATGATGACTTCTTCTACCGCCGCAACACCCAGTATTGGCAGGCAGAAGCAATGAAGAAGTTGCCTCGCCTTGTTGAAGCTACGCGTATGTTGGTATGTGCCGAAGATTTGGGAATGATTCCCGACTGCGTACCGACAGTACTCAATGACCTTCGTATTCTCTCCCTTGAAGTACAATCAATGCCAAAAGAGGTCGGACTGCAGTTCGGTCAACCGGAGCGTTATCCGTATCGTTCCGTTTGTACCCTCGACTCGCATGATATGCCGACGCTGCGCATGTGGTGGGATGAGGATTATAACAGGGCACACAACTACTACAGCACCGTCCTCGGTCGTCACGATGATGCGCCACATCCGTTACCAGCTTGGTTAGCACGTGACATAATGCTGAGGAACCTCCAGTCGGCTTCTATGTTGTGTATTATTTCCTTGCAGGACTGGCTGGCAATAAGTGAGGAGCTGCGTTTGCCAGATGCTAATGCGGAACGTATCAATATACCAGCAAACCCACATCACTATTGGAGATATCGCATGCATCTGAATATCGATGATATGATACAGAATCTTCGCTTCTGTGATGACATCGCTGAAATGTTAATCCAATCAGGCAGATAAAGTTTATGAATGAAGATGTATTATATGTAGCCCAACTACGCTCATACTTTTCTGATACTCCAGAATTTTTCAATCAATGTATGGAGTATCCAGGTGGTCTGCTGACATGGTTAGGATTGTGGCTGACACAATTGTTCTATTATCCTTGGCTGGGTATTACTGCTTTGATTCTGATATGGTGTACCTCTTTGTTGATTCTCAAGCAGACCTTTAAGATCAAGTTAGTATGGACACCGCTGCTGCTTGTGCCTATTGTATGTCTTATGGCAGCAGACATACAACTTGGATATTGGATATACTATCTTAAATTTCCTGGCTACTATTTCTATGGTTCCTTAGGTGTTTTATGTGTATCGTTACTTGTATGGCTTGCTACTTCGAGTAACAAATACCTGTCTGCGGTAGGATGTCTTCTCTCTGCACTATCCTATCCTCTCATCGGTTCCTATGCCCCATTGGCGATGGCATGCACAGCATTCATGTTGCTTCTCAATAAGCGATGGAGCCTTGGAGCAATAATGGTGGTAGCAACTATAGCAGCCCCCACATTGTGGACGACATTATACGACACGTATCCGACATCCAAGACTTTCACTATCAGCATTCCTGTTTTCGAGTATGGAGAATATACCAACTATTCGAAAGGGTACCCTTTCTATATCCTCTTCACCGCTTTGTTCTTGATGCCATTGCTGCACAAGCTGCCGGAATTGAACTTAAAAAGCCGCAAGACAATATTCATTCTGTCACCTTTATATATTATAGCATTCGTTGCTTATGGACTTTTCCTGCAGGCATACAATTTCTCCGACGAGGCATTCCAGACAGAGTGTAAGGTTTATCGTGCCATTGATGAAGAGCGATGGGACGACGCCTTGGACGCAATAGCTCGCATGAAATGTGATATAACACGCGAACTTATCGTGATGAAAAATGTCGCACTCTTCAACAAGGGCACTATCGGTAACGAAATGTATAACTATCCCGATGATGGGGTGCATCCCAAGACTGGCGATTCACTCCGGGTTTGTCTTGCGAACACCGCAGGTCCTATTATCTATCTCCATCATGGCATGACGAACTATGCATATCGTTGGGCAATGGAGAATTCCGTAGAGCAAGGGCTTAACATTGCCCACATCAAGGTGATGGCAGCAGCCTGCATGGTGAATGGCGAAAAAGCTTTGGCGCAGAAATATATTAACATGCTCCAGCATACCATGTTCTACAAGAACTGGAAGATGCCAAATACGAAAAAGATAAGTGAACTGCATAAATATCTTCCAGAACTGGCCGGTAGTGACAATGGTCTCATCGAAAAATTCCTCATCGACTTCTTCAGCACCATTCCTCCTACCCCATCCCGCTACCTGACCGAAATGGGATTGGCATACGCTCTCATGTCAAAGGACATAAAAACTTTCTGGACGCATTTCTTTCGCTTTGCCGCACAAAGGGAGAATATGGAAATGCCGATACACTATCAGGAGGCGGCCCTGTTATATGGAAAGCTCGAACCACAGACCGTTGATTCCTCACGCATGCCATACGACAAGGCACGCATTCTGGACCGTTATTCGCAGTTTATGGAAACCGCGACGCAATATATGCGTAACGGTATGGACGAAAAGGCTGTGGGCGAAGCGATGCGCACACAATACAGCGACACCTTCTGGTGGACATATTATTTCGTGCATGGGTCAACATATTATTAATCTAAAGTCAAAGGTCTAAGGTCAATAGTTCAATGTATAAATATTTCTTTCTAATCATAGCCACTATCCTTATTGTAGGATGTTCCGGTCCTTCCATACCGGAGGATGCTCAGCGCGTAAACTCCAAGCCATCCATTTATCCTGACTATACCGACGTAACATTACCGGCAAATCTGTGCGCGCCCAACTTCATGGTAAAGGATGCACAGGAAGTGGTAGCACGGTTCTCGTTTGAGAATATGGAATTCGTCTTCGGTGAAGACAACAAAATAATCATTGACGATGATGACTGGGCAACAATACGCGATGCCGCGAAAGGTAAGAGCATTACGGTCGAGGTATTCTGTAATAATGGAGATTCGTGGAAGGCATACAAACCTTTCCAACTGTATATCTCCAATGACACCATCGACCCGTATATTTCCTATCGTCTCATTCAACCATCCTATGTAGCATACGAAGGACTCGTCTTGGCACAGCGCGACATAACCACCTTTGACGAATCAGACATCTACTGTAATCGCATGGTGCAGACAGAAGCAAACGGACAATGTATCAACTGTCATTCCTACCAGAACTACTCCACCTCCCGCATGCTTTTTCACATGAGGCAGCACTTAGGTGGAACAATGCTTGTTGACAACGGCAAAATACAAAAGGTGGATTTGAAGACCGACAGCACCATCAGCAGCGGTGTATATCCTGCATGGCATCCGTCCCTTAATCTCATCGCCTTTTCCACCAACAATACCATGCAGACTTTCCGCATGAAGAACAAGGGAAAGATTGAAGTTTTTGATACAGCATCCGATCTTATTCTCTATGATGTTGACAACAATACTGTCAGCACCATCTGCAATGACAGCAATAGCTTGGAGTCATTCCCTATATGGAGTCCTGACGGCAAGACATTATATTATTGCGATGCCCATTTTGAGTACGCGCCAAACGATACAACGTCTAAGGAGCGGCAGGTCATTCAGCGTTTCGGTGAGATAAAGTATAACCTCCTGCGCCGCTCCTTCAATCCGCAGACACACACCTTCGGAGAGGCAGAGATGGTCTTCGATGCAGCCTCTCGCGGTAAGTCAGCAACCCTGCCTCGTTTGTCTCCCGACGGACGGTATCTGGTGTTTGCGTTGGGTGATTACGGATGTTTTCACGTTTGGCATAACGAGGCAGACATCTATCTCATTAACCTCCAGCAACCAGACAGCATCTACCGTCTCGACGGTCTGAATTCATCGCTGTCCGAGAGTTATCCTTCTTTCTCGAGCAACGGACGCTGGATAATGACGGACTCACGACGCGAAGACGGCAACTATACCAGACCATACATCTCTTATTTCCCCAAGCCAAAGGCAGGACAGGCACCCAAATGTCACAAGGCATTCGCTGTACCCCAGAAGGATCCTGAATACAACATTCTCCTGACAAAGTCTTATAACCGTCCGGAGTTTATGAGACAGCCTGTCACCATCTCTCCAAAAGAGTTTGCTGCAATGGCAAAGACAGAAGCGGTGAAAGCAAAATA
>CAMNHS010000029.1 GCA_946539635.1 uncultured Prevotellaceae bacterium | reverse complement strand
TTACCCATACGGACGTTCAGCGGATCGGTATCATCTACTATTGGCATCATATCCTCCATTGATGGCTGACTGGTGCGTCCGCGATAGTTCAGACGAATATTCTTCTGCTTATTGAAACGATATCTGAAGTCCAGCGTCGGAGTAAAGTTTGTGACACTTCTCTTTGCTATAGTGTCCAGTCCCAGGTGCTGATAAGTCAGCTTCTGGCTCTGAGGCTGCAACATCACACCAAGATTGAGGTTGTAGGTATTTGTCGTTCTGCGCCAAGTCAGTTCCAGCTCGTGGGTATAGTTGTCATACTCCGAATAGCGGCTCTGGTCTTTGTCATAGAACATAGAATTCTTATCCAGAGGCTGATACATTCCAATATAGTTATCGAACGAACGATACTCCATCATAGCAGGGATGTGAGCCATAAAATCATTCGGGTCGAAAATAGGCAACGAAGTAGCGTCATACATGACCCTGCTGAAGTCGTAAGTGGACCTCTCGCTGGTCCTGTTGCTATACCTATACATATAACGGAATACGAGGAATGAGAACTTTGACAGTCTCTCGGTATATGACAGTGAGTTCTGGAAATCCCAACTCTTCGTAGGTGTCACGTTGTACCTGTTTCTGTAATATGAAGAGTCATTCTGCAAATACAGTTCCACAAACTGAGTACTCAATGATTCATTGTCGCTGTTGCTGGTAGAATAGCGTCCCTGCCATGTAAGGCTGTTGTTACGCGATGAGAGACGTCTGTTTACCGTAGCATTAATGTTGAAAGAAGTGCTTGTGCCATAGCTCAGCGACTTGTTCTCCCTGCGGTTTACGCGGAATTTGTAAGGTGTCGCCCTTTCTATGGCATTCATCATTACGCTGTCCATAGGGTCTGTCACTCCCTCAAAGCTGTAAGGGTCTCTGTTGAAGGTGGCATTGACACTACGCGACCTGCCGTCGTTCTTACTGGTGTTGAAGGATGGACGTATCTGGATGGTTGTCATTGTATCAGGTTTCCACTCCAATCGTCCGCTCATGTTCCAGGAATTTGAACGGCTGTAGTTCTGACTAATGCTATTGCCGAACGAACCCGTCTTTGATACGAAGTTTTCTGTCGATGTGATTGTATTGTTGTCTGTATCGTTATGGTTATATCTTACAGAGAAATCCGCCTTCAGTTTATCCTTAATCTCGTAGTTGTAGTTCATGCCGAACATCTTTGGTGCGGACAATCCGTTGCTGCCACCACCGCCACCTCCGCGACCGCCGAAGCCTCTGTCACCAGTGTTGTTCATGTTACCGAATACCATAATTCTGCTGTCATCCTTCATATAGGCCCCCATAACGCGCTCAGCGTATCTGTGTTTCGTACCCATTGCCAAGTCGATGTTTGTCAGGAATCCTTTGTTCATTCCCTTCTTGATACCGAAGTCCAGCACTGTCTGTTCCTCACCATCATCAACGCCAGTCATCCTTGCGAGGTCACTCTTTTCGTCATAGGCCTTCACCTTCTCTACAATAGAAGTAGGAAGATTCTTCAGCGCTGTCTGTGTGTCGCCTGTCATGAATTCCTTACCGTCCACCATTATCTTCTTTACCTCCTTACCATTGATGGTAATCTTTCCGCTATCATCAATCTGTGCTCCAGGCAAGCGTTTCACGAGTTCCTCTATCACAGAACCTTCTGGTGTTCTGTAGGCAGCAGCATTATAAACGAAGGTATCCTCCTTTATCACCACCTTTGCTGCAACACCATTGGCAATAACCTCCTTCAGCAATACAGCATCAGTTTCCATATTCACTTTTCCGAAGGCAAAGTTATTGTCGTCGCTGATAGTGATGTCTCTCGTCATTGTCTTGTAACCGATGACACTCATCTTGAGGATATACTTGCCATTTTCTGGGGCTTTGACAGAAAAATTTCCATCCATATCGCTGACAGTTCCTGCTACGTAAGTAGAGTCTATCTTCAGCAGTTGGATAGTTACCTGCATAATGCCCTCCTTTGACTCTTTGTCAATGAGAGTACCAGTAATGGCGCGTTCTTTTGCTTGTTGTGTTACCTGAATAGAATCTATTTCCTGCGCCGACATCGCCATCGGACAGAGCATAAAGATAAATGATAATAGTGAAATAACTTGTTTCATAACTGCTTTCTATGACGCAATTCGACACAAGAAGTTTAAAAGGAAAAATAGCTTTTTGCAGAAGGTCTTTTATTTTCCGTGATTTTCCGTCCTCTACAGATATGGCAAATGAAAAACCAGGCCTGCAATCGTGTGACTACAGGCCCGTTTTAGTTCCTTGGTTTCTTACCTCTACTTTATTCCTCCACCGAGGGCAATATAGAGTTCTATAACAGCTTCTGCTCCATCATACATATTCATAGCTTCATTGAGTTGTGCATTGAGCAGTGTTTCCTGTGCTGTAAGTACCTCAAGATAACTTGCCTTACCGTTATCCATCAACTCATGAGTGCCTTTATATGCTTCGTGCAGCACCTGTATCTGACGGTTGTAATACTCGTACTTATCACGTGCAGCAGAGCAATCAGCCATAGCTTCATTGACCTGATTGCCAGCATTGATAACAGTCTGGATATACTTCTGTGCCAAGTCTTCTTCTGTGAGTTGAGCAATCTTCTTTGCTGCACTCAACTTACCCCTTGCGAAGAGTGGCTGTGTAAGAGTTCCGACAAAGTTCAGAAGGAGTTTGCCTGGATTGGTAACCAGACCTCCCGCAGAATTGCTCCATCCTGCAGCACCATTAAGTGTAAGGCTTGGGAAGAAAGCAGCACGGGCAGCCTGAGTGTTATAGAAGGCCTCTTCCATAGCGTGGGTTGCAATACGGATATCAGGACGATTCTCCAACATTGTTGCTGGCACGCCTGTCTTCAGGTAACGGGTGTCGAACATACGCTTACCTGTATCTCCCAAAGCATCTGGATGATGCAGGTCGTCACTACCATATCTGCTGCGACTGATATGCTGTGGTGTAACAGCGAGCAGACGGCAGATAGCATTCTCTACTGCAAGGATTTCACGACGAGTGTCAACTATCGAAGTCTTTACATTAAGATAAGAAGACTCCATCTGATTTACAGATGTGCTATAAGCCTTACCATTCTCCCATAGAGCCCTCTGGGTATCAAGTGATGCCTTCCACAGGCTGTCTGTCATAATAAGTATCTCCAGCTGGCGGTCAAGAACCTGCAGCAGATAATACTGACGGGCAGTAGTAGAGATTAGGTTTGAGAATACGGCCTCCTTGTGTATCTGGGCCTGTAGCAATGCAGCCTTTGCAGCACGTTTCTTATTGGTGATGCCACCAAACATCTCCACATCCCATGACATCTGCAGAGGCAGATTGTATGTCTTAGACCATGAACTGCTGCCAAACTTACCAAGATTTCCTTGCGGAGCCAGGGCAGATGAAGGCAGATATGCCATCTTTGCCATCTTCAGTGATGCCTCACTCTTCTCGACTGCTATACGGGCAGAATTGAGGTCGGTATTGTTTGCTAAAACCTGTTCGATAAGGTCCTGCAACACTGGGTCAGTAAAGAACTCACGCCACGACATCTGAGCTATAGAAGTACCATTCTCTGCTGTCTTTATATCCTGACTGGTGCCAAAAGCATTCGCAGGGGCTGTTGTCTTCTGCTCATATTTATCATATAGGCCACAGCCAGTGAGCAAGGAACCCACTGCTGCAGCAACTAATATATTTTTGATTTTCATAATTTTCGCTTTTTCATTATTATGTTATCACGATATTACGTCCTTACGTTACTCTGTTTTTGCAGGTTCCTTTCCTTGGAACTTCTCGTGCAGACCTTGGAAGAATATGAAGAATGCCGGTACAACGAACAGCAGAGCTACCGTACCTACTGACATACCTCCTACCACACCGAGGGCAAGGGCACGATTACCATTAGCACCTGCACCACCTTCGATGATAAGCGGTATCATACCGATAATCATCGTTGCCACTGTCATCAGAATAGGACGCAGACGTTCCTTACATGCCTCGAAGGCAGCATCACGAATGCTTAAGCCCTGTGCACGACGCTCTGTAGCAAACTCGGTAATAAGGATTGCCGTCTTTGACAACAGACCAATCAGCATGATGACACCCGTCTGCAGGTAGATATTGTTATCCATACCAGGCAGATTGAGTAGTGAACCAAGGTAAGCCATAATGAAGGCTCCCATCAGACCGAATGGTACTGAGAGCAACACTGCCATCGGGGTGAACCATGAGTTATAGAGCGAAGCAAGGATAAGATATATGAGAATAACACATATTACATATATAAGGACAGTAGCATTAGAGCCTGCTGCCTCCTCAAGTTCTCGTGACATAGAGCTATATTCATAGCTGTAACCCTTTGGCATCGTTTCCTCGAACACCTCGGCAATGACCTTGTGGGCATCACCTTCCGTATATCCACCCGCTGGTTGAATGTAGCAGGTAATACTCTGAAAGAGGTTGAAGTGTTCTACACTTGCAGTACCTACGACATCCTTAATAGAGACGAACTCCGAGATAGGAGCCATCTTACCTCCCTGCACTTTAACAAAGATATTGTTGAGGGAAGAAGGGTCAAGGCGATATTCTGGAGAGGCACTCGACATGATACGATATACCTTACCGAACTGGTTGTAGTTACCGATATAGGCACCACCGCAATAAGCTCCGAGCGTATTGAGCACTGTAGCCGGTGAAACACCTGAGCGGTCGCACTGTGCAGCATCTACATCAATCTGATATTTTGGGAAACGATCTGAATATGACGTCATTGCCATACTGATTTCCTCACGCTGACCAAGCTTATGCAGGAAATTCCTTGCCAGTTTTGCAAACTCTCCCAAATCACCGTCATTCAAGTCTTCAAGCACGAGGTTCACACTATTGTTAGAACCGTAACCTGGCACCTGCGGCATCTGGAATGGAGTAACCTGCACATTCTTGATTTCCTTGCAGGCATAGTACAGGCGTCCGATAATCATATCTATATAATGATTGAAGCCTTCACGCTCACTCCATGGTTTCAGACGTATAATCAGCGTACCATAGTTAGAACCGGCTCCAGACATCATACCATAGCCGCAGGCAGAAGCGAAGCTCTCCAGTTCTGGTATTTCCTGCGCCTTTGCCTCTACCTTCTTCATTATCTCACGTGTCTCATGAAGTGTAGTACCTTCCGGAGCACTTACATCGACGAGGATAACGCCCTGGTCCTCCTGAGGAACAAGTCCTGAAGGAAGATTCTTCATGAAGAAGATGAACAGAGCCGCAGCACAAGCCAGCAGTGTCCATGCCAATATTGGGCGACCAAGGAACTTCTGTACGGCATTTGAATATTTGTTGTAAATGGCATTATAGCTGGCATTGTATGCCAGCTTAGTATAGTATGTAAGATTCTTGCTCTCCTTCTTGCCTTCAGTAACCTTCAGCATGATAGCACTCAAGGCAGGACACAATGTAAGAGCCGATATACATGACAGACCTACTGACGAAGCGATGGTAATACCAAACTGGGTGAAGAATGCTCCTGACGTTCCTGGCATGAAGCAGACAGGAATAAACACCGCCATAAATACCAAGGTACAGGATACAACGGCAACAGACACCTCGTTCATCGCCTGACGTGTTGCCTCGCGGGCATCACTGATACCGCCTTCCATCTTCGCCATCACCGCCTCTACTACCACAATGGCATCATCCACCACAGTACCGATAGCAAGCACAAGGGCAAAGAGCGTCAGGATGTTGAGAGAGAAACCTGCCAACATAACGACGGCAAAGGTACCCAGCAGCGACACAATAATTGAGATAGAAGGAATGATGGTTGCCTTGAAGTTCTGAAGGAAGAAGAACACCACGAGAATCACAAGGATAATGGCAATGACAAGTGTCTCTACCACACTGTCAATAGCAGCATAAAGGAAGTCGTCAGAACTCATCAGGGTAACGAATTCCAATCCTGCAGGCATCATAGGCTTCAGGTCCTCGAACAGCTTATTGATATTGGCATTCACCTCAGTAGCATTAGCACCAGGTGCCTGGAATATCAAGAACATAGTACCAGGCTTACCTCCAATGTTGGACATGAAGTTATAGCTCATGGCACCAATCTCTACATCTGCCACATCGCTTAGGTGGAGCATGTGACCACCTTCGCTGGTACGGAGTACAATGTCATTGAATTCCTCAATAGTCTTCAGAGTACCTTTATACTCCATAGTATATTGATAGCTATTCTCTGACTGGTCACCCAATGAACCCGTAGCAGCCACAAAGCTCTGACTGCCAACAGCATCAAATACATCATTTGGCTCCAAGCCATATTGCGCCAAGACATCAGGCTTCAACCATATACGCAAGGCATAGGTATTACCCAGTGACTGTACCTCACCTACGCCACTGATACGCATCAGACGTGGCTTGACGTTGATGTCAACATAGTTAGAGACGAAGTTGTCATCATACTTGCCATCGGCACTCTTCACGGCAACAATCTGCAAGATACTGTTCTGTTTCTTCGCTACCTGCACACCGACCTTCGTAACTTCGGCAGGCAACATTGACGTAGCGCGAGTAACACGGTTCTGTACGTTGACAGCTGCCATATCAGGATCTGTGCCACCCTTGAAATATACGTTGATTTCAACCTCACCATTAGATGATGCCTTACTTGTCATATATGTCATGTCTGGCACACCGTTGATAGCAGATTCGAGCGGCTGCACGACAGATTTCATGATAGTATTGGCATCGGCACCAGTGTAACTTGTCGTTACGTTGACTGTTGGTGGCGCAATGTTCGGATATTGCTCAATTGGCAGGGTACTCATACAGATATATCCCACCAAAGAGATGACAATAGAGATGGCACATGCCATCACGTATTTGTTTATAAATATGTTATTCTTCATATTACAGAAGCTCTGATTATTTACTTTTCACTCTTTTTCTCTTCTGGAAAGAGTACGCGCTCTCCTTCCTGGACATTGTTTGCACCTTCTGTAACAATCTTGTCGCCTACCTTGAGACCTGTAAGAATGATGACATCCTTACCGTTTCCTGTTGGTGCTGTTGTTACGGTTACAGCTGTAGCTGTGCTGTCCTTCTGAACCTTATAAACCAATGACTGGTCCTGCAGACGAACAACTGCATTCTGTGGAACAACCATAACATTCTTCTCTGCAACAGGAATAACGATAGTTCCCTGTATGCCTGAATAGAGATGTCCTTCAGGATTAGGGAATGTTGCCTTTGATGCCAAAGAACCTGTAGCAGCATCTACCACGCCTGTCAAACTGGTGATACGACCTTTGTAAGGATATTCCGTACCATTCTTCATTATGAATGTTACGTCAGGAAGATTTGCGATATATTTTTCTTTATCAAAGTCTTTTATTCCCTCTTGTACAATCTCTTCAATAACAGCCTCTGTAACAGAGAATTCTGCTGTCATAGTAGTATTGCCACTGAGGATGGTCAGTTCGGACATAGGACTTACCTGGTCTCCTGCACGAACAGGAATCATACCGATAACGCCAGAAACGGGGGCCGATATGGTGCAGAAGCCCAAATTAACTTTTGCACGGTTTACAGAAGCACGAGCCTGTGCTACAGCAGCCTGTGCCTGATGGTATGTATTCAGGGAATTGTCGAGCATATAGCGGCTCACAATCTGCTTGTCAAACAGATTTTTGTTTGACTCATACTCCAGTTTTGCACTGCTTTCCTGTGCAAGGGCGGCATTCAGATTAGCCTGAGCAGCCTCCAATTCCAGCTGTGCATTACGCTGGTCGATAACGAAGAGAGTCTGCCCCTTTACCACCTGCTGACCTTCGACAACACATATTTTAACTAACTGACCACTAATCTGCGGAGTAACAGTAACATCAGTTTTACCCTTCATCTTGGCGCTGAACTTAATCGGAATTTCAATGTCAGACTTTGTCACTGTCATTGTCTTATAAGATGATGGAATCTCTTTTGGAATGTCAAGACCACACGAAGTGAATCCTCCTACCACAGCAGCCATTGCTATGGCCCATGTCATTACGTTTTTCTTTTTCATGTTTTTTATGTTTATATTTTTGTTATCGTTTTCGATTACTGTTGCTGGTTTTCACGAGAAGTAAGGTTCTCTGTGAAAGTCTTGGTCATGTTATCGCTATGCAAGCCAAGGGCGAAGAGAAGGAAGATAACACCTATCTCACTCCAAACGTGAACACTATGACCATCGGTCACACTTGGCATATAAGGCATGTTAGGCGAAGCCAAAAAGCCAGCTACAATATAACCCAACACCACAGGTTGCTTCAACTGCTTAAAAAGCAGAGTCATAGCACCTGCACAGATAAGAATAAGCGCGAGATCCGCGATTAATGGTTCTAGTTGTGACATAATGCAATAGATAATTAAAATATGTTAATGTATCAAACAATGTGCAAAGATAACAAAAAAATATCAAATTGCATAGAGAATAAGGATTTTTTATAAAGTTTTTGCAAAATCTGTAACATTTTTGCTGATTTTGATACAAAATACTACGAGTAATGTGGACGTAAAAATCGTTTTTTTTCTTTTTCATTTTGATTGTTTTTTACATAAAACTTGCACGGATAAAAAAAAAATCGTAATTTTGCGCCTTGGAAACTTCGTACGAAAACGAAAACACTAATTATCAGCTATAAAAGTGGAAAAAATATTAGCATTTATAGGCATCGTCTGTCTGCTGTTCTTCAGTTGTTCTAAGAAGGAACAGGGCAAAGAACGTATGGCTGCCGGCTTTCCAGACATAAAAGTTGACATCAAGGGTGACTCTATGGTTTATGGTCTTGTCTGCGATGGTACTACTGATTCGGTTATTGTCCTGTGGCCTTTTTCTGGTGACCCTGTGGTATATGACTGCATCGATGCTCATGACAACCACCGCATCATTGGCAAGCCGTCAATCGGCGACTGGGTGGGGATAATACGCGATTCCATCGACACTACCATTGTTGCAATGGCTATAGATCTTGACCAACTGAAGGGTACATGGACCTATCCTGTTGTTCCTGTTATGAAAGACCTGCAACATATGAGTCCGCGGATGCAGAAGCGTATGATGGCTGACATGCCTGATTCTATTAGGAACACTTATTTTGTTCCTCGCGAATATGGCTTTACCCTGAAGCGTGCCCATCAGGCACAGGCTGTGGGTTACGTTCACTCAACAAGCACGCTGCAGTCAGACTCTCCCGTAGAATATCCGAAGGTGAAACGCTACGTACAATGGCACATGCTGAACGGAAGACTTATCCTGGTTTCTGCTGACATGAAACCTACTGAGGGTCCTGACATGGATGCGCCGGTAGAGGTAAAGATGGATACTCTGGACTTCGTATATATGGATAATGACTCCCTCATAATGATGCAGAACGGAGTACGCTTCGGTTTCCATCGCAAGGAAAGCGCTCTGACTGCCAATGCGGAAGCAAACAAGGCACAGGCTAAAATAGATTCTATTAAAAAACAAGAAAGATGAGAATACTTATGATTGGTGCTGGCGGCGTCGCTACCGTTGCTGCCCACAAGATTGCACAGAACTCTGACGTCTTCACCGACTTCACAATAGCAAGCCGCAGGAAGGAGAAATGTGATGTTCTGTCAAAGGTACTGAAGGAGAAATATGGCATCTCTGTCAAGACGGCACAGGTGGATGCTGACGACGTGGAACAGCTGAAGAAATTGTTCAACACCTATCAGCCAGAACTTTGTCTCAACCTGGCTCTGCCTTATCAGGACCTCACCATTATGGATGCCTGCTTGGCATGCGGTGTGAACTATATGGATACCGCTAACTACGAGCCACGCGATGAGGCACATTTCGAGTATTCCTGGCAATGGGCCTATATGGACCGCTTCAAGGAGGCTGGTCTTACTGCAATCCTCGGTTGTGGCTTCGACCCAGGTGTGAGCGGTGTATATACGGCGTATGCTGCGAAACATCACTTTGACGAAATACATTATCTTGACATCGTAGATTGTAATGCCGGCAACCACCATAAGGCTTTCGCCACAAACTTCAATCCTGAAATAAATATCCGCGAGATAACCCAGAAGGGTCTGTACTACAAAGACGGCCAATGGTTGGAGACGGAACCGCTGGAGGTTCACAAGTCTCTCACCTACCCTAACATCGGTCCGAGAGAGTCATACCTGATGCACCACGAAGAACTAGAGAGTCTCGTAAAGAACTACCCTACCATCAAGCAGGCACGTTTCTGGATGACCTTCGGACAGCAGTATCTGACATATCTCGATGTTATACAGAACATCGGAATGTCAAGAATCGACGATGTCACATACGAGGCACCACTTGCTGACGGCTCTGGTAAGACTGTGAAAGTGAATATTGTTCCGCTGCAGTTCCTCAAGGCTGTGCTTCCTAATCCGCAGGACTTGGGCGAGAACTACGAAGGCGAGACAAGTATCGGTTGCCGCATCCGTGGCATCAAGGACGGCAAGGAGCAGACCTACTACGTCTATAACAACTGCAGCCATCAGGCAGCCTTCCAGGAGACAGGCATGCAGGGTGTGAGCTACACCACCGGCGTACCGGCAATGATAGGTGCTATGATGTTTGCAAAAGGCCTATGGAAGAAACCCGGCGTATGGAACGTAGAGGACTTCGACCCAGATCCATTCATGGAACAACTCAACAAGCAGGGTCTCCCTTGGCACGAAGTGTTCAACGAGGACTTGGAACTGTAAGGCAATGCATAATTCGTAATTCACAATTCATAATTATATAAAATGGCAGACGAAAACAAACTTAAGGCCCTCGCCGCTGCGATGGCTAAAATAGAGAAAGACTTCGGTAAGGGTGCTATCATGAAGCTCGGCGACGAGAAGATAGAGAATGTAGAGGTGATACCATCTGGTTCTCTCGGACTTGACATCGCCCTCGGAGTGGGTGGTTATCCACGAGGCCGTATCATTGAGATATACGGTCCCGAGTCATCAGGTAAGACAACGCTCGCCCTCCATGCGATGGCAGAGGTGCAGAAGACTGGCGGCATTGCTGCCTTCATAGATGCAGAGCACGCCTTCGACCGCTTCTATGCTGCAAACCTGGGTGTAGATGTCGATAACCTCTTCATCTCACAGCCCGACAACGGAGAGCAGGCTCTGCAGATTGCTGACCAGCTCATTTCTTCGGCTGCCGTTGACATCATCGTCATCGACTCTGTTGCTGCTCTGACACCAAAGGCAGAGATAGAGGGCGAGATGGGTGACAACAAGGTAGGTCTGCAGGCGCGTCTGATGTCACAGGCTCTGCGAAAGATGACCTCTACCATAGCAAAGACAAATACCACCTGTATCTTCATCAACCAGTTGCGTGAGAAGATTGGTGTGATGTTCGGCAATCCTGAGACAACAACGGGTGGTAACGCCCTGAAGTTTTACGCTTCTGTGCGCATCGACGTCAGAAAGGCATCACCAATAAAGAATGGTGACGAGATAATCGGTAACCTCACAAAGGTGAAGATTGTGAAGAACAAGGTAGCACCTCCATTCCGCAAGTGCGAATTCGACATCCTGTACGGCAGCGGTGTCAGCAAGGTTGGTGAAATCCTCGACCTGTCAGTAGCCAAAGGCATCGTCAAGAAGACCGGCTCATGGTTCTCTTACGGAGAGTCAAAGCTGGCTCAGGGTCGCGAGGCATGCATCAGACTGCTTAGAGACAACGTAGAGCTTTGCGACGAATTAGAAGCAAAGATAAAGGAGACACCAGACCTTCCTAAATCGAAAGAAGGTAAAGAAGAGGGAGGAGAGTAAAGGTTATTGGTTATAGACCTGAAACTTGAAACTAAATGTTCAATGATCTCGTAAATAGATTCGTGAAGTACACTACGTTTGACACGCAGTCAGACGAGAGTGCACAGACGACGCCCAGCACGGCGAAGCAGCTTGTCTTTGCACGCTATCTTCGCGACGAGATGATAGCAGAGGGGTTGAGTGATGTGGTGCTCGATGATATGGGGTATCTGTATGCTACCCTACCAGCGAATATAGAGACGGAAGGAGTGCCCGTAATAGGCTTTATTGCCCACTACGACACGTCTCCCGATTGCTCCGGAGCAGGTATAAAGGCATACATCACACACGACGACAAGACAGGCGAAGATATTATCCGTGCCAACGCTCCCGGTTCTACTGAGCAGACGCTTCTCGGTGCTGACGACAAGGCCGGCATAGCAGAGATAATGCAGGCAATGTGTTATTTGCGTGACCATCCTGAGATACCTCACGGCACGATACGCATCGGTTTCAATCCCGACGAAGAAATAGGTCTCGGGGCACACCATTTTGACGTGAAGCGCTTCGGTTGCGACTTTGCCTATACCATCGACGGCGGTGCGGAGGGCGAATTGGAGTACGAGAACTTCAATGCCGCTTCAGCAAAGATAACCATCAAGGGTTTCAGCATACACCCTGGATATGCCAAGGGCCGCATGATAAATGCCGGACGCATAGCGACAGAGTTTGTCAGCATGATGCCCACCGAACAGACGCCTGAGCAGACGGAAGGCTATGAGGGTTTCTGGCACCTTACGAATATCGAAGGTTCCTGTTCCGAGGCCCATCTGAGCTACATCATCCGCGACCACGACCGCGAGAATTTCATAAAGCGCAAAGCGTTCATACAAGGCATTGCCGAGGTGATAAACAGCAAATACGGCGCAGGGACCTGCGAGTGTGTCGTTGCCGACCAGTACTACAACATGCTCGAAAAGATAGCCCCACACATTCATATAATAGAACGAGCGAAGCAGGCTATGCTCGCTGCCGGAGTAGAGCCGAAGGTGCAGCCCATCCGCGGCGGCACAGACGGGGCGCAGCTGTCGTTCATGGGACTCCCCTGCCCCAACATCTTCACAGGCGCCATAGATTTTCACGGACCCGATGAACACATCAGCGTACAGACCATGCAGAAAGCGATGATGACGATTGTCAACATCTGTAAGATTTCTACACCCCCCAGACGGGTTTAACAAGATTTAACCACGCGCCACAAGGCGCAGTAACCACAAGGCACGTTACGGTCCAGACTGAAGGACTGTAGCGTGCCTTTTTGCGTGCTTTTTTTGAGATTTTATTTGTTGAGGTGTGAAAAAATGAGTACC
>CAMNHS010000028.1 GCA_946539635.1 uncultured Prevotellaceae bacterium | reverse complement strand
TGTTGTCATTGTCATCTTGTTTATTTTGGTTATCTTTCTTATTTTGGTTATCTTTCTGTTTTTGGTTATCTTTGTTTTTATTCAATCCGAGGAATTTCCTTACCTTATCTGTAAATCTCATCTTTGGATGAATCCTCAGGCCTTGTTCAAAATCTGTCTGGATATATGAGAAGTCAACATCTATATTAACAAGGTTACCTGGAAGGTCTATATGCCCTTTTGCCTCTGCGCCATCACTTTCCATGTTAGCAGCCAGGTTCTTCACCTTGAATGACCCATAGCTACCAAAGCCGACAACAGCTTTCAGCGACCCAATAGGCAGACGTCCCTTTCTCTTTATGCCAAGGGCTTTTGCCTTACGCTTTGAGGTGATATCGAAGTCATAGCTGGCTCTTGTATTTGCAATCTTGAGCTTCTTGATATTCATTATCGTGCCAAGGTCCATACTGTCTGTACTCATCGTACCCTTCATGTGACGGGTATTGCCATCGAGGGTGAAATCAAAGTTCAGATTGCCATATTTGGTAAACAGTGTACCGGAAACATCTTCTCTACGGAAGAAAATGCCTAACTTTCCTGTATATTTCACATCACCAAGAGCCTTCATCTGCTTGGTCATCTTAAGATTTACCTTCTTTGAGAAATGGTTTACCAACTGTTCCTTGATACCATTTACGGCAGTCATCTTCAAGTCCCAGAAATGCAGGCTGAGGTCACGTTTCTTTGTTACATCACACAAGTCTCCCTCACCAGTTATATGCAAGCGATTGTCAGTAGTCGTTATATCTATATTCTTGAACAGATATCTATCAATATTTCCTCCACAGATGAGACGCAACTTCAGTGGAGTAGTAAAGTTGCTCAGAGGTGTTGCAAACGGCTTTGCAAGGTCTTGCAGATAAACGTCTGCCTCAAGTGGGAAGTCATATACATGAACACCAGGAATGTCAATATCCACCTTATTTATGTGTACGCGCGTACGCATCATAGCGATAAAGATATTGGTAGCAGTTATCCTCTTACCACTTCTGTTGATAAATGTTGAGAAGTGTCTGATGTCCAAATCACTTGGTTTATCAAGTAATTCCATATGGGTTAACTGTGCATAAAGGCTATCCTTGGACAGATAGTTTACTGTTGCCTCCATTGATACCACCATATCAAGGTGTCCAGGATCAAACCATCCCCTGTTAGGCTTACCGGTATTTTTACGAGGCTTGTGGTTATCATTCTTGAATGTTATGGAATCAATCTTCAGAGAAAAAGGCTTTGTAAAATCAAGAAGGGCATTGCGTTGCTCTATATGAAGAGTCTTCATAGTCAGCCGTTTGTCCTGATACTTGAATCTGAGGTCGCTTAATATGAGATTCATACTCCTCTGACGCAAGGCACGGAATTCAACACGATTAAGGAAGAAAGTCATACCTGATTTCTTCTCACTTACACTCAGATTCCTCAAAGCAAGGTTCGCAATATCCTTTTCTGCCATTTTACCTATTACCCTCACACCGAAATCCTGAACATCAAGGTGATTAACATCAATAGTATCCTTGCCTTTTTTCGGAGCTGACAGAATATCCCACTTCAGATTGGTTCTGTTTACATATAAAATGGTCATGTTTCCTGCAATATGGAAGAAAGGTTCCTTCTTGGACTTCTTGGGAACCTTCTTCTTTTGCAAGGACTTCTTCTTAAAGGCATCCAATACAAACTGATAGTTGGGGGCAGACTTTGGAGTCTTCTTGTAAAGAACCATACTCGCACCTTTCAAATACAACTCGTCAATGTATATTTCACGATTAAATATACCTCCCATGCCTATCTTAGTACCTATTGAATCAACTTTCAGCATTTTGACTCCGTCCTTATCATCCAGCTCAACACCATACAGCATGACTCTACCTCTTATAACATCTGCCTCCACATCTTTTATAGCCAATCTGGTGCCGAGAGTTTTCTGAAGGGCATCAAAAGTATAGTTATACAATATCTGCTGTCCCCATTCCGTAGAAAGGACAATATAAAGGGTTCCGAATATAAAGACTATCGTCAGAACAAGGCCCAGTAAACATCTTAATAGAATCTTTCCTATTCTTAGCAACTTTTCTTTCATATCTTGAATTTATTGCCACAAAAATATAAAAAAGTTAGAAAATAGCCAAATAAATACCATAAAACATCACTAAAAAATGACATTTTTGAGGGATATTTGCCCAATTTCTTGGTTTTTACAAGTTTTTTTACCATAAAATGGCCCCAAAAGCATGCAAACGCTTGATTATTATCAAGAAAACGTATTTATTTGAAAGATTTTTTGAAAATTGTTTGCGCACACAGAAAAAAGTCCGTACCTTTGCAATCGCAAACAAGAAAGATATTGTTTAGGTTAGTAGATATATAATAGATTTAGGTTTTAGTTATTAGGTTAGAAAAAGATTGTTTAACTCTTGGATAGCAAAGAAAAACCGTGAGGCTTTTCTTTATTAGAAAGAGATTTTATAGTTAAACATACTTTAAGTACACTGCAAGTCGTGAGATTCGCAGTGTATTTTTCATTTTAGGGGGTACCTAAATAAAAAAATCTTGTCAAAATTATTTTACTTACAACTTTTTTTATTATCTTTGCACCCGTGAAATTAAAAACGCTTATATACAACCTGTTGCTGGCATACGTTGTCTATATGGTATGCCGCATACTATTTGTCATAGAAAACTGGGCTCTTCTCGGAACCAATTTCAGTGACTTATCAATATGGCTGCTCATAAAGGGCTCCCTACTCTTCGATACGTCAGGCATACTATATACTAATGCTCTGTACGCATTGATGTTATTGCTGCCATTCCATCTGGCAGAAAGACCGAAATGGTTCAAAGCTGCCAAGTATGTCTATCTCGTCATCAACAGCTTCAGTATCATACTCAACCTGATTGATGCTGTATATTTTACATACACAGGACATCGTACCACCACAAGTGTCTTCAACGAATTCTCACATGAGAACAATCTGGGGGGCATCTTCCTCCTGGAATTTGCAAAGCATTGGTACCTGATACTCGCAGCCATTGCGATGATATTCTTCCTATGCCGCTTCTACAAAGAACCTAAGCTGTATTCGTTTGGAAAGAAGAGAGCATGGAACTATATACTTTATTATGTTGCCAACATAATGGTTCTAGTTTTCTATACAACTATATGTGTTGTTGGCATGCGTGGTGGAGCTACTGTGGCTACACGTCCTATTACCATCAGTCATGCCAACCAATACGTCAACCACCCTATTGAGGCAGGTATAGTATTAAATACTCCGTTCTCTATCATCAGAACTATTGGCAAAAACGTTTTTGAAGACCCTGGATATTTCTCTCAAAGAAAACTCGACAAAATTTATTCCCCTATTAGGAATGAAAAATTCCCTGCAAAGGGAAAAGCTTCTGTAGCAAAGAAGAAGAATGTTGTCATCATCATTATTGAGAGCATGGGACGCGAGTATATTGGAAAATATAATGACGGTATATTAGAGTCGGGATATAAGGGTTATACCCCATTCCTTGATGACCTCATTGACCAATCTCTCACCTTTGACTACACCTTTGCCAATGGACGCCAGAGTATTGATGCTATGCCATCTATTCTGTCATCAATTCCACGTTTCATAGAACCTTTCTTCCTAACCCCTTCCTCTCTTAATGATGTCAGCGGCATAGCAGGAGAATTACGTAAGTGCGGATACCAGACAGGTTTCTTCCATGGAGCAGAAAATGGCAGCATGGGGTTTGAAGCCTTTGCACGTACTACAGGGTATAAGAACTACTACGGCAGGACTGAATTCAACAAGGACAAACGTTTCCGTGGAGACCTTGACTATGATGGTACATGGGCTATATGGGATGAACCATTCCTGCAGTTCTATGCACAAACAATGACCTCCATGAAACAGCCATTCTGCACTACAGTCTTTACGGCATCAAGCCACCATCCATATGTCGTTCCGGAAGAATATCAGTCTAAATTCCCTGAAGAGGGAGACAATCCTATGCATAAATGCATAAGATATACAGATATGGCGCTACATCGTTTCTTTATTACAGCGAGCAAGCAGCCTTGGTTTAAGAATACAATTTTCGTCATCACAGCTGACCACACTAATATCTTGGACCATCCGGAATATGCAACAGACTTAGGACTCTTCATGGTTCCAATCATATTCTATGACCCATCAGGTGATATGCCTCGCGGTCGTATGCATTGTGTGGCACAGCAGATTGACATTATGCCTACATTACTGCAATATATGGGTTACAACAAGCCATATGTTGCATTTGGCATAGACCTGCTCAATACTCCTGCAAACAAGACATGGGCAGTCAACCATACCGGCGGAGGAATATACCAGTATGTAAAGGGCGACTATGTGATACAATTCGACGGAGGTGAAGTCCTTGCTGCATATAACTATAAAGAAGATTGGATGATGCAGAACAATCTCATTGGTGACGGAAAGAAATTCAAAGAAATGAAGAAAGAGTTGAAAGCCATCATTCAGAGCTATATGCAACGCATGATAGACAACGAATTGATTGTTAGAGCCAAAGACAAAGAATAAGAATTGTTCGTAGATGTTATTCTTCCAGTGCCCCTTGATGGGCTGTTCACCTACTCTGTCCCAACAGCGCTGGAAAGAAAAATACAACCCTTTGTAAGGGTAAAGGTACCATTCGGCATAACCAAGACACATACAGCCTTGGTTGTGCGTTTTTCTTCTACCCTGCCAGAAGGTAACTCTAAGATAAAGATTAAAGATATCATAGAGGTTATAGACGAGAAAACAGTTCTTCTGCCTGAGCAATACAGGCTGTGGGAATGGATTTCGTCTTATTACATGTCTCCACTTGGTGACATCCTGAAAGCTGCTCTGCCCAATGGCATCAGAAAGGAAGAAAACTACCGCCCTCGAACAGAAACATATATAACTCTTGCAGAACACTATCGTGATAAGGAGACCATAAAGGATGCTCAGGAACTTCTTATGAAGTCTCCCAAGCAACAAGAGGTATTCAATGTATATATGGAGTTGAGCGGATGGAAAGAACTTTTTAATGCCACCTCTCCTTCAGATATCTCCTCACTGCAAGATATCACACGTGAGGAACTGATGAATGTGACCCATTGCAATTCCACTGTCATCCGCAATCTTGTTGTTCGGGGTGTAATGTCTTTATATGACACAGAGGTCGGGCGACTTAACACTGGGGGCAATGCACATCTTGAGAACATCAATCCCCTATCCCCTGCACAACAAGAAGCCTTCGACCAAATATCTAGATACAGGGAGGAAAGCATTGGCAAACCCATACTGTTGCATGGTGTCACTTCTTCCGGAAAAACAGAGATATACATTCACCTCATCAAGGAAGCCATAAAACGTGGGGAGCAGGTTCTTTATCTTCTCCCTGAAATTGCTTTGACTGTACAGATAACACATCGTCTGCAACAAATATTTGGCGACCACCTGGGAATATATCATTCCAAATATTCTGATGCCGAGCGTGTTGAGATATGGCAGAAACAACTATCCTCCTCGCCTTATGATGTTATTCTTGGTGCTCGTTCCTCTGTCTTTCTGCCGTTCAAGAAATTAGGACTAATCATCATCGATGAAGAACACGAGACAAGTTTCAAGCAGCAAGACCCATCACCACGCTATCATGCACGTTCTGTTGCCATGATGATGGCTACATGGGCAAAGGCACAGGTGATTCTTGGAACAGCAACACCTTCTGCAGAGAGTTACTATAATGCTACACAGGGGAAGTATCATCTCATAAAACTGACAGAACGTTATAAGGCTATCAATTTGCCACATATTCAGGTTGTGGATGTGAAAGACTTGCGTCATCGCAAGATGATGCGTGGATTCTTGAGTCCACAACTAAAGGAGGCCATCTCACGCACCTTACATGATAAAGAACAGGCTATTATCTTCCTGAACAGGCGAGGATTCTCTCCGATAGTGCAATGTCAACAATGTGGCTGGTCACCAAAATGTCCTAATTGTGACGTTTCTCTTACATACCACAAGAATACATCTTCTCTTGTATGCCATTATTGCGGATATTCCTATCATATGCCCAATGAATGTCCTGACTGCAAGAATCCAGAACTGAAAGATGCAGGCGCTGGAACAGAGAAGATAGAGGATATTATTGCTGACGAATTTCCAAGTGCTCGTATTGCCCGTATGGACCTAGACACTACACATACCCGCAATGCCTACGAACGTATTATTTCGGACTTCTCAGCAGGCAAGACAAACCTCCTGATAGGTACACAAATGGTTACCAAAGGTTTGGATTTCGACAATGTAAGAGTTGTTGGAATCCTTAATGCCGACACTATGCTGAACCAACCAGATTTCCGAGCCTATGAGCATTCTTTTGCTATGATGACACAGGTGGCTGGACGAGCAGGAAGAAAGAACAAACAAGGACAGGTAATACTACAGACATCACTTCCTCAGTTACCTGTTATAAAGCATATCGTAAATAATGATTTTGAGGCATTCTTCTCTTCCCTAATGAAGGAAAGAGAGGCTTTCCACTATCCTCCTTTTACTCGTCTGATATATATATTCCTGAAACATAAGGATGAGAATATTGTCAATAGTGCAGCCATAGAATATGCTTCCCGTCTTAGACAGGCATTTAAGGATAGAGTCCTTGGACCAGACAAACCATCTGTTGGCAGAGTCAAGATGCTCCATATCCGGAAAATAGTACTGAAAATGGAGCCATCCTTGAGTATTCAGAAAACAAGACAATGCATCCATGAAATCACGAATGCATTGCTCTCAGACCCTTATAAAAAGAGTGTCCTTATTTCTTTTGATGTTGATCCGCTTTAAGGTATTCCTTTGCGTACTCAGCATAATGGGCAGCATAGCTTTCTGCCTGATTAGGTGCAGTCTTCTTTATGAATTTTGCTGGTACCCCACCCCAAATCTCATGGTCACCAACTTGGGTTCCACCCAATACTAATGCTCCTGCAGCAATGATAGCACCTTCGCCTATTACAGCTTTATCTAATACTGTTGCACCCATACCAATCAGGCATCCTTTTTTTAAAGTACATGCATGAACAGTAGCATTGTGACCTATTGTCACATCATCTTCCATGATGGTTGGACCCGTAGTATTTGTCACATGCACACAAGCACAATCCTGAACATTACATCTGTTACCCATTGTGATAGGAGCAACATCACCACGTACTACAGCACTAAACCATACAGAGCACTCATCACCCATTGTCACTTCACCAACAACAGATGCTGTCTCTGAGAAATAGCAATTCTTACCCCATTTTGGGGCTTTTCCAAATGCTTCTTTTATTATAGCCATTATTGTAATATTATTTTTGGTCTTGTCAATTGTTTTTCGCTTTCCTTTATTGTTCTTTGCCTTGATGTCGAAGGCTTTTTGAAAGTATTTGCTGCTTTAGTTGTTGACTCTCCCTTGTCAAACTTGGCAAAAGTCTCATAGTCATACTTCCAGCCAGCACCATTGGCTACTTTGTTTATGCGTTTATATATAGCCAGGCGAGAGAGAATATTAAATTCCAAATCTACATAATTTACCACGTCACCCATCATGCTGACTCCAGAACTTCTATAGAAATGTGATTTGCATAAATTAGGCTTCACATCTTTCGTCTTACCTTTTTCATCTGTATATTCATATTCGTCACCACACCATGTATCAGTTAACGTTATGAATGTATAACCACCTTGTATCCATTTACGTTCTTCGCTGGCATACCGGCTATCATCGACAAAAGGAACCAAGACATCATCCTCAGCATCCTGAGTTCGTAATATATAATATTTCTCTACATTATCCTCCTTATATAGATACAATGGATCCCAAGAACCGGTTTCCTCATTATCAAAATATTTTATATTTATTGACCATCCGAATCTTCTACTTTGCTTATAGAAACTAATATCCTCTGGTTTAGGAGTATCATTATACCAATATTCATCACCAAGTTTTCCTATACCATGTCCTACAGCCTCATGCATTATGAGTTCATTGAACACATTGTCACCATTGGATATTGTAGCATAAGCTGGAATATATGACAAAGACCACCCTTGTGGTATAGTATCAACAACTGTGGTATCCAAACTCATGAGCGTCACGCCGGCATAATCTGCAGAATTAAGCAGCATAATAGTCAGGGCATTACGCAAACGTTCTTTACTATTTCTTAGTGAGCAATAGGTGAAACCACCAATCTTGGCAGTATCACCTATAACATTAGTGTTATCTTTGCTCTCAAGATACGTCTTGAATGCTGTATTATGCTCAGTATAATCTATGCCACTATGCTCTGACGCCACTACAACACTATAGATATCAAGATACTCAGCCAAATCCTTCATCGGCTTCTGCATTGTCAATGCTTTGACAGCATTATCAACAGCTTTTTGATATTCCCCATTGTCTATATCTGTCTGACTAAATCCGTCAGCCATTATCACAACAGGATATCCATAAGTTCCCTTAGTATGTTCCTGCACTACATAGACATTTCCCCTAGTACCATCATACGTGAAGGAGAAATCGCTTGGGGTATCTGGAATATATGGTGCACGATAATCATTGTCCTTTTCACAACTCACGAATGTCAGGAGCAGCATCGCTACAAGTATAGGCAATACTCCATGCATATTGTTTTTCTTCATCATATCCACTAATAATTTTTACATTCTTCATTCTTTCTGAGGTCAGTACATTCTTCAGATCATCAACAATGCCTTCTCCTGTCAGTTTCAGCAGAGCTTCCTTTTTTGTCCATAACACAGTGAAGGCCTTGTCCCCACCCTCTTCTATTTCCTTCAGTTCTGCCTCACTCATAGCATATTCTGCAAGAGCTGGCTTATAGCGCCCCATGCACTCGACATCAATGCCAACTTCCTTATCACCGATTATAACTCCTATGGCATTCTTACAATGAGCAATGTTGAAACATTTCTCACTCTTACTTGAATAGGGCTTACCATGCGAGCCATATTCAAAATTTGGTTCGTATCCAAGCATTTTCCTAAGCAAATCGTATGCCATAGCATTCTCTTTTTGCCCCTGAATACGCTTAAATTTCTTTGCCTCTTCTCTTCGCCATTCTGGAAGAGAGTTTACGAGTTCTTCTATCTCCTCAGGACTGAGGTCAAGGTTATCTATAATACGGTACTGAAACATGCTTTAGGGCTCAAAGGTACAAAAAAAAATGGAAAAGAAGAAGAAAACAACAAAAATATTGTATGCGCACAAAAAAAATTTTTTCTCATTGCACTAACTAGTTAGTGTTTTTTGTACCTTTGCGCCCAGTATTTTAACGTACAATACACAGACGCACTATGGCATACAACTTATTGAAAGGAAAACGTGGCATCATCTTTGGAGCTCTCAATGACCAATCTATAGCATGGAAGGTAGCAGAGCGTGCTTATGAAGAAGGTGCACAGATTGTATTAACTAACACAGAAGTAGCAATCCGTATGGGAACACTAAAGGAATTGGCAGAAAAGACCAATGCCACAGTAATTCCTGCTGATGCTACAAGCATAGAAGATCTCACAAATCTTTTTACTGAAGCACAGAAGGCTCTCGGAGGCAAGATAGATTTTGTTCTCCATTCTTGCGCAATGTCTATGAATATGCGTAAGAAGCGCACTTACGATGACCTTGACTACGGATTCTTGGATAAGACTCTCGACATCTCTGCTATTTCTTTCCACAAGATGATCCAGGTGGCAAAGAAGTTGGATGCAATAAATGAGTGGGGCTCTATAGTCGCTCTCACATATGTAGCTAGCCATCGTACGTTCTTCGGATATAACGATATGGCAGATGCAAAAGCTCTTCTTGAGTCTATAACTCGTTCCTTCGGATATATCTATGGTCGCGAAAAGCATGTTCGTGTAAACTGTATCTCTCAGTCTCCTACCCTGACTACTGCTGGTGGCGGCATAAAGGGTTTTGATGGAATGCTCGACTTTGCTGACCGCATGTCACCACTCGGAAATGCTTCTGCTGACGATTGTGCTGACTACACCATAACATTGTTCTCTGACCTCACAAGGAAAGTTACTATGCAAACCCTCTTCCACGATGGAGGATTCAGCAACATGGGTATGTCACTCAGAGGTATGACGCAATACAACAAATCATTCATCCCTGAAAACACAGATAAGGAAACAGGTAAAATTATATACGGATAACATTCTCAATTTACATCAATGGGTGGCTTTTTTGGAACTATTCAAAACAAACGTTGCGTAGAAGAACTCTTCTATGGCGTAGATTATCAATCACACCTTGGCACCAAGCGTGGTGGTATGGCAACATACAGTATAGAAACTGGAGGCTTTAAACGTTCTATTCACAATCTCCAGAATACATACTTCCGCACACGCTTTGAGGACGACCTGCCAAAGTTCTTTGGCGAAAAAGGTATTGGCGTCATAAGCGATACCGATGCACAGCCTCTGCTGATGAATTCCCACCTTGGACGCTTTGCCATCGTTACTGTAGGAAAAGTCAACAATATGGAAGAGATAGCAGAGGAACTCCTCAGTTCTGGCAATGTATTGACAGAATTCTCTTCTGGACGCATCAATCCTACAGAACTCATAGGACATCTCATTATCAAGGGCAAGACATTTGTCGAAGGCATTGAGAATGTCTATAAAACCGTAAAAGGTTCATGCTCAATGCTTATTCTTACCGATACAGAGATTATAGCTGCACGCGACTTCTGGGGCCGTACTCCTATCATCATTGGTAAGAAAGAAGGCGCTATGGCTGCTACATCTGAGTCTTCTGCTTTCCCAAATCTCGGCTATGAAATAGAGTATTTTGTTGGTCCTGGTGAGATAGTACGCCTTACAGCCGACAACATGGAAGTACTCCGCAAGGCGGAAGAAAATATGCAGATATGCTCTTTCTTGTGGATATATTATGGTTTCCCCACCTCTATCTATGAAGGCAAAAACGTTGAAGAGATGCGATATACCACAGGCTATGTTATGGGACAGGAAGATGATACTGAGGTAGATAATGCTGGTGGTATTCCTGATTCCGGTCTTGGCATGGCTACTGGTTATGCTGCTGGTCATAAAGTGCCTTATCAGCGCTGCATAAGCAAATATACTCCTACATGGCCTCGTTCCTTCAT
The DNA here is from genome assembly GCA_946539635.1 of uncultured Prevotellaceae bacterium. Lineage (GTDB taxonomy): Bacteria > Bacteroidota > Bacteroidia > Bacteroidales > Bacteroidaceae > Prevotella. The sequence continues at coordinate 2,261 of CAMNHS010000028.1, read as the reverse complement.
GCCTGCCAATCAGGAGATGCGTAACCTGGTAGCAAAGATGAAACTCATTCCTAACAAGGCTATGCTGGAGGGAAAGAGATGCCTCTTCTGCGATGACTCTATTGTTCGTGGTACACAGCTACGTGAAAACACCAAAGCCCTCAAAGAACTTGGAGCTCGTGAGGTTCACATGCGCATAGCATGCCCACCACTGATATGGAGTTGTCCATTTGTCAATTTCTCAGCTTCAAAGAATATATTGGAACTTATTGCCCGTCGTGTCATCAAAGACTTGGAGACAAATTCTGATCGTGCTACCATGTTGGCAGATGCTGAGACGGCAGAAGACATAGATGTTCCAGAGGAGACACTGAAGAAATATGCCAAGACAGATTCTCCGGAATACAATCGTATGGTTAACGAAATAGCCAAGCGTCTGAACATCGATAGTTTAAAATTCTCAAAACTCGAAACAATTATTTCCGCCATCGGATTGCCTAAGTGCAAAGTGTGCACACACTGCTTTGATGGTAGTTCTTCATACACTCTACAATGACACGTGCAATTATAACAGTCGTCGGAAAAGATACCGTCGGCATCATAGCAAAGGTATGTACATACCTCTCTGAAAAACAAATCAATATTCTCGACATCTCACAAACCATCGTCCAAGAATATTTCAACATGATGATGATTGTTGATATGTCAAAGTGTAACACTACCTTCGACAAAGTTTCTGCCGACCTTTCTAAAATAGGAGAAGGTATGGGAGTACAGGTAAAATGCCAACTCGAAGATATTTTTGATAAGATGCATCGCATCTGATTTCTGATTCTGTAACCATTATGATAAACATCTCAGAGGTACTCGAAACCAATAAGATGATCGAGCAGGAGAATCTCGATGTCCGTACCATTACCATGGGTATCAACCTCCTTGGTTGTGCTGATAGCAATTTAGAGACCACCTGCGACAATATCTATAAGAAGATAACAACTCTGGCAAGCAATCTGGTTTCCACTGGTGAAGCTATTTCCCGTGAGTTTGCCATCCCTATTGTCAACAAACGTATTTCTATCACCCCAATCTCTTTGGTAGGTAGCGCTTGCTGTAAGATTCCTGCTGACTATGTCAAGATAGCAAAGACTCTTGACAAAGCAGCAAAGGAAGTGGGAGTAAACTTCCTTGGAGGTTATTCTGCCATTGTTTCCAAAGGAATGACGAAGAGTGACGAACTCCTCATCCGCTCTATTCCACAGGCTTTGGCAGAGACAGAACGTATCTGTTCTTCCATCAATGTTGGCTCTACCAAGACAGGCATCAATATGGATGCCGTAAAACTGATGGGTGAGATAATCCTCCAGACAGCAGAATATACCAAGACACAGGACTCCCTCGGATGTGCAAAACTTGTTGTTCTTTGTAATGCTCCTGACGATAATCCCTTTATGGCTGGTGCCTTTCATGGTGTCAGCGAGGCAGATGCCATCATCAATGTCGGAGTATCAGGTCCTGGAGTAGTAAAATATGCTCTTGAGCAGATGGACAAACACGCAAAGCCTGATGGCCTTGCCGATTTCGAGGTCCTCTGTGAGACAATCAAGAAGACAGCCTTTAAGATTACTCGTGTCGGACAATTGGTAGCACAAGAGGCATCAGCACGTCTTGGTGTACCATTCGGCATCATCGATCTCTCCCTCGCCCCCACTCCTGCTATTGGTGACTCTGTGGCAGACATCCTGCGTTGCATTGGTGTGGAACATGCAGGAGCGCCAGGTACTACAGCAGCTCTCGCAATGCTTAATGACCAGGTTAAGAAAGGCGGAGTAATGGCTTCAAGTTATGTAGGAGGACTCTCTGGTGCCTTTATCCCTGTTTCAGAAGATCAGGGCATGATAGATGCTGTGCATGCTGGAGCCCTCACCATAGAGAAACTTGAGGCTATGACATGTGTATGCTCTGTAGGACTGGATATGATTGCCATCCCTGGTGACACAAAGGCTACGACAATATCAGGCATCATTGCTGACGAAGCTGCCATTGGTATGGTAAACCAAAAGACTACAGCTGTCCGCATAATACCTGTTATCGGAAAGACTATCGGAGATACAGTAGAATTCGGAGGGCTCCTAGGTTATGCACCTATAATGCCTGTAAACACCTTCGCTTGCGATCGTTTCATCAATCGTGGAGGAAGAATTCCTGCACCTATCCATTCCTTTAAGAATTAAGAGTTAAGAGTTAAGAATTAAGAGTTAAAATATACAACAACACAACTAACA
>CAMNHS010000027.1 GCA_946539635.1 uncultured Prevotellaceae bacterium | reverse complement strand
CAAGGCCCTTGAACACAAAATACCCTTAAAGGTAAATAAAAAACATCAGGGAGAAAAGAAAAATCTTCCCCAAGCAAAAAATAATATTCTCTCCTATTTTTATGTATTTTGTGTCATAAAAACGCACTTTTTGACAAATTTCAAGGCAAAGAGATACCATTAATGGTTTAAATTTGTGGACATATGTGTGAAAGTGCATTTTTCCTGCACAAAAAAAATTATTATTTGAGAAAATTTACATAATTTTGCAACATAAGAATAACCTACAATATGGCAACAAAACCTAAACTTAAGAAAAAATCTGGATTTGCAGGCGAACGATTTACAATCGTACCATCCGAAGTGATTAAGGCAGCGACTGCTGACCCCAGAATCTCAGACCTTTATATCACTGCTATAGGATACTTTCCCCAGGCGCAGTATCATCATAACAACAGCAGAGAAAGCATCAGCAGTTGTGTCCTCATCTTTTGCAAAGAAGGCAAAGGATGGATAAAAGTTGGAGACAAGCAAAAAAGTCAGATTGAGGCTAACCAGTATATACTGATACAAAGTGGAGAGGAATACTCTTATGGAGCTGACGACAAAGATCCTTGGACGATATATTGGATATACTTTGATGGCACAAAGGCACAACTGATGTGCAAAGACCTCAACAAACCACAAAAAGCCGCTTCTATTGTTGACTCGCATGCCATCTATCGTATAGAGTTATTTGAAGAGATATACTTCATGCTTGGCGATGGACGCGACATTGAACGCATGACCTACGCAAGTCTTTGCTTCCACCACCTGCTGGCAACCCTGACGTTTACGAATTTGTATTTGTTGGCAACAACAAAAAGGCGCAAACCTGCTGACAATTTCGTGCATGTGGCTATCTCATATATGTCAGAACACATCGAGTCAACTCTATCCATGAATGATTTGGCAACAAAATGTGGATATAGCAGGAGCCACTTTACTCATACCTTCACAAAAGAGATGGGAATGCCACCAAAGGAATACTTCCAGAAGATGAAGATAAATCGTGCTTGCCTGTTGCTCAAGAACACCAATGAGAGTATTATAGAAATTGCTATGCGAATGGGATTTGGAGAAGGACAATACTTCTCGCGTACCTTTAAGAAGATAAAAGGAGTTACTGCGACTCAATATCGCAGACAAAATAAGATTAACAAATAGATAAACTACTAATAACTATCTTTTAGCGTCGCAACTGCGACAAAAAAAAGAGGAGGCACTCGCAGCCTCCTCTCCTTTATTTATATATGTATGACCTTTATTTCACAAGAGCCATAGTATCTGTAGCAATCATCAACTCCTCATCAGTAGGTATCACAACAACCTTCACCTTTGAGTCAGGAGTAGAGATGACAGCCTCCTTACCACGAACAGTAGCATTGACAGCTTTGTCAATCTTTATGCCCATAAACTCGAGGCCCTCGCAGGCAGCCTCACGCATACCTGTCTGGTTTTCACCGACACCAGCAGTAAATACCAGTACATCGCAGCCACCCATAGCAGCAGCATAGGCACCAATATACTTCTTGATGCGATAGAAATAAGATGCTTGAGCCACCTCTGCCTTCTTGTCACCACTCTTAGCAGCAGCCTCTACATCACGCATATCAGAATAGCCACAAAGGCCCTGAACGCCTGACTTCTTGTTCAGCAGGTTGCTAATACCATCAGCATCAAGGTTGAGTTTCTTCTGGATGAAGGTAACAGCACCACCATCGATATCGCCAGAGCGAGTACCCATCATAACGCCCTCAAGAGGAGTAAGACCCATAGTGGTATCAACACACTTGCCGTCAACAACAGCAGCAAGAGAACCACCATTACCAATGTGAGCAGTAATCATCTTGCAACCCTGCTGAGGAATACCCAGGAACTCACAAGCACGCTTTGAAACATAGCGATGAGAGGTTCCGTGGAAACCATAACGGCGAACACCATACTTCTCATACAACTCATAAGGAACAGCATACATATATGCCTTTGCTGGCATTGTCTGATGGAAAGCGGTATCGAATACGCCTACCTGTGGAAGACCTGGCATCAGTTCTGACACAGCATTTACACCCTTCATATTTGCAGGGTTGTGAAGAGGAGCAAGGTCAGAAACAGCCTCAAAAGCCTTTATCACCTCTGGGGTGATGACAACAGACTCAGTAAACTTCTCACCACCATGCACCATACGATGGCCTACAGCATTGATTTCGTCAAGAGACTTAATAACGCCAATCTCTGGGTCGGTAAGAAGTGAGAAGATAAACTTCACACCTTCAGTATGCTCAGGGATATCGTGCATAATCTGCTTCTTTTCACCATTAGGGAGCTTCACCTTTACGAAAGCGCCGTCAAGACCTACTCTCTCAGCACCGCCGCTGGTCATAACACTCTTGTCATCCATGTTGTACAAAGCGTACTTAATAGATGATGAACCACAATTTAAAACAAGTATCTTCATAATTTTTATACTTTAAACTCTAAACTTTAAGATTCACTTCTTTGCATCCATAGCCTGGCATGCAGTGATAGCAACGAGGTTTACGATATCCTCTACTGAACAGCCGCGAGAAAGGTCGTTAACAGGACGAGCTATACCCTGAAGGATTGGTCCGAGAGCCTGAGCACCAGCAAGACGCTGTACGAGTTTGTAACCGATATTACCAACCTCGAGGTTAGGGAATACCAACACGTTTGCCTTACCAGCAATCTCTGAACCAGGAGCCTTCTTAGAGCCAACACTTGGTACGAGCGCTGCATCAGCCTGCAGCTCACCATCAATCTTGAGTGTTGGGTCGAGTTGTTTTGCTACGGCAGTAGCCTCTATGACCTTATCAACAACCTCATGGCTGGCACTTCCCTTTGTAGAGAAAGAACACATTGCGACACGAGGCTCTGCAAATCCGGCAACACTCTTAGCTGTCTGAGCAGCACAAACGGCAATCTGTCCCAACTGTTGTGCATCAGGCATTGGGGTTACAGCAACATCAGCAAAGACGAGAACACCATCCTCACCATATTCTGGTTTGTCTGTAATCATAAGCATAGCACCAGAAACACAAGTGATGCCAGGAGCAGTCTTGATAATCTGCAATGCAGGACGAAGTGTGTCACCAGTAGTAGAGAGAGCACCAGAAATCTGGCCATCAGCACCTTCTGTCTTGATAATCATACATCCGAGATAGAGAGGATTCTTCACCAACTCGTGTGCCTGTTCTAATGTCAAGCCCTTCTTCTGACGCAACTGGAAAAGAAGCTGTGCCAATTCCTCTGAACGCTCATAGTTCTCAGGGTCTATAAGGGTTGCCTTACCAATATTCTTTAAGCCATGCTTCTCTGCGAGAGCATGCACCTTTGCAGGATTACCAATCAGGATAAGATCGGCAATATCCTGTGCCAATACCTGGTCAGCAGCACAAAGAGTGCGTTCCTCTTCTGCCTCAGGAAGTACAATGCGCTGTTTGTTTGCCTTAGCGCGAGCAATGATTTTTTCGATTAGACTCATAATGATTATTGTATTGATTATTTATGAATTGATTATCTTTTCTAATTCTTCTGCTGACAGGCGCAAGCGGAAGTTTCCATTTATCGCAGCACTAATGCGGCCCGTTTCTTCCGATACCACTATTGCTATAGCATCCGACTGCTGCGAGATACCCATAGCAGAACGATGGCGAAGGCCCAATTCGCGAGGAATATCCAAATTATGACTTACTGGAAGGATACATCCTGCTGCTTTGATGCGATTATCACTGATTATCATAGCACCATCATGAAGAGGAGAATTCTTGAAGAAGATATTCTCAATGAGTCGCTGATTGACAGCAGCATCTATCTTATCGCCTGTCTCAACAATATCGTTGAGGGGATTAGTACGCTCCAGCACTATCAATGCTCCACACTTATTGCGCGCCATATTGATACAGGCCATAACAATAGGCATTGTGTTAGCATGACTCACCTCATCACTCTCACTACTCTTTCTTACCAGCCATCCAATGAAGGAACCTCTGTTACGATGTTCGCTCATACGGAAAAGAAACTTACGGATTTCCTTCTGGAAGATAATAAGTACCGCCAAAGCACCTACAGCAACGAATTTATCGAACAAAGCGCCCATCATCTTCATCTCCAGCACACGGCTAACAAAGAGCCATATCACAATGAATGTGAGGGTGCCGACGAACATATTAAGGGTTCTTGTCTCTCGCATGAAGCGATAGACGTAGTATAGAACCATTGCTACGAGCAATATGTCAATTGCATCCCTTATGCCAAAAGTGAAAAACATCTATAGTAAGTCGTGAGTTCTAATTATATCGGCTCCCTGAAGCATCGCAATATGGTGAATCAACCTTGTTCCTGCAAGTGTTGCATCACTATCTGGTGTAGTACCGAGTATCTCGTATATCATACGTTTTCTACTGACACCAACAAGTAGCAGATTATCAGGAAATGCCTGCTTTATCTTGTGCAAGTTAAGTAGTATATCATACTCCTGCTGCCGTGTTTTACCAAAGCCGAAGCCTGGATCCAGTATCACCTCTATGGATGACTGCAAAGAGTGAATCTCCTCTATTTTCCTCTTGAAATCTGTTATGATAGCATCTATATCCCCCTCGCTGGAGGTAAGCACATAACTGGCGTTCGGCATTGCGCATGCTACATTACCAGAGATGTCATTGATGACGCTGACGCCATAGTCCTCAACTACTTTCCGAGCGACCTCGGGGCGGAAGGTGTCAACACTTAGCAACACATTGGGAAACTCCATCTGCAATATATCCAACGCATGACACACTCGGCGCACCTCTTCCTCTTCACTTACCGGAGCGCTGCCAGGGCGGGTAGAACAACCACCAACATCTATTAGTGCCCCATCACCTCCAAGAGAGAGGATCTCGCTGGCACGCAAAAGAATTTCTTCATCTGTCTGCTTTCGAGAGGCTGCATAGAAGGAGTCAGGCGTGACATTGAGGATGCCCATCATAGCGACTTCGCCACAAAGGTAATGTTTTTTTTTGATATTCAATATTGCAGATTTAAGTGATTATGTTATTTTTATATTTTTTTAGTATTTTCCACCAGCCAAGCCTTATCGTCTGGATCACTTAGCAAAGGAAGGAGTCTTTCTCTCACAAGAGCATGATAATCATTAAGATAGTCCTTCTCATATTGCTCCATCATATCCATCTCGATAGGCGCAGTATCCATAGGACATAACGTAAGAGGTTCGAAGGCAAACCACTTCTTTTCGCCATCAGTAACAGAAATATCTCTCTTCACAAGCATTGTATTCTCTACCCTTACGCCAAACTTTCCTTCCATATAGACACCAGGCTCTATCGTCAGCGTCATACCCTCCTGCAGGGGAGCAGGACACCATCTCTGTCTCATCGACTGAGGGCCCTCATGAACTGAAAGACAAGTTCCTACTCCATGACCTGAACCATGCATATAATCTACCTTTCCACGCCATAATACCGAATGAGGTATAGTATCAAGGTTTGTACCATTAGTGCCCTCAGGGAAAGAAATACTTGCCAACGCGATATGAGCCTTCAGAACGAGAGTATATATGCGTTTCATCTCAGGTGTCAATGGACCTAAGGCAATAGTTCGCGTGATATCTGTTGTACCATCAGCATATTGCGCTCCACTATCAAGTAGCAGGAGTCCCTCTGGCTTCAATATCTTTGCTGTTGCTGGGGTGACAGCATAGTGTACTATCGCACCATTTTCATTATAGCCACAGATAGTACCAAAGGAAAGAGACATAAATTTCTTTTCAGAAAGTGCTGGAACAGAAGAAACATCTATCGCTTCCTCCTTGCGCAGTTCCTCAAGTTTCTCCGAAACAGTCTGTTCTGTTTGTTCTCCAGCTTCTACAGCAGGCTTCAGCCAATGCAAAAAGCGTACCATAGCAACGCCATCTCTCAACATCGAACGTCTGAAACCCTCTATCTCTGCAGCGTTCTTGATGGCTTTCATCATGCCTGCAGGCGAATCGACATCTCTGACATTTTCCTTGACAATGTTGTATATTGTATAGTTTGTCGATTTACTTGAGCATAGTGTCAACGTGCCTTTTGAAGTCTTCTTCCTCAAGAAATTCACGAATTCATCGTACTTCTCAATCGCTACACCAGCCTCTGCCAACATAACTTGTGCCTTTGGTGTGCAAGAACCATTGACAAAGACTGTTGCATCACTATGGGTGATATATAGGTATGCTATAAAGACAGGAGTCATCAACACATCCGAACCACGCAGATTCAATGTCCATGCTATCTCTGTCAGGTCTGTCATCACATAGGCATCACAAGAACCCATTGCTATTCTCAGGCGTTGTAGCTTTTCTGCTATTGTCTCACCAATGATGCTCTCATCAACAGGAAAAATCTCGTTTGCAGGTTTTGCAGGACGGTCTTCCCATATTGTTGACAAAGCGTCATAGTTTGTCCTCATGGTACAGCCGATAGTGCGTAGCTCCCTCGTCAGTTGGGTTATCTCCTCATATGGCATCACCGTTCCATCGACACAAACAATACCGCCATTTGGCAGCAAGCTCATCTTTCTTTTCAGCCATTCTGCAATGGTGGGTGTTTCTGGCATATATTCCTTCATCAACTGCCATTCCTCTGACAGTTCTTGTTCTGCCTGCAGGAAATATCGTGAATCCGTCCAAAGAACTGCATCATCCATTGTCACAACAACTGTTCCAGCGCTTCCTGTGAAGCCGCTAATCCATTTGCGTCCCTGCCAATGAGGAGCGACATATTCGCTGTTGTGAGGGTCAGATGAGGGAATGATGACAGCATCGAGACTCTCGCGCTTCATCACTGCTCTTATGTCAGATAATGCATTATTCATAATTCCTAACTCCTAATTCCTAACTCCCAAAAACTCCACCAACTTCTCTACTGCCCTACCCCTATGGGACATACCATTCTTCTCTTCTGCAGACATTTCAGCAAAGGTGAGTGGTTTGTCTGTTTCAGTTGGCGAATAGCCCTCTGGATAGAAGATAGGATCATAGCCAAACCCTTCTGCTCCATGTTTCTCTGTGGCGATACATCCTTCCACCTTTCCTTCAAACAGATGTGTCTCGCCTTTGTATATTAGCGCTATAGCAGTACGGAACTGGGCCTTGCGGTTATCAACACCATGCAGGTTTCGTAGCAGTTTCTGCATATTTGCCTCAGAATCGTGGTCTGCCCCATCAATGGTAGCATAGCGGGCGGAATAGACTCCGGGCTCGCCGTTCAGGGCATCGACCTCAAGACCTGTATCGTCTGCAAAACAGTCAAAGCCATAATGCCGATTCACATATTGCGCCTTCTCAAGAGCATTTTCCTCAAGAGTATCATGCGTCTCAGGCAGTTCCTCATGACAATCTATCTCCTTCAGCGAACGAATCTCAAAGCGTTCGCCCAGAATCTGCCGCACCTCCTGAAGCTTGTGTGCATTGTTAGTAGCAAAAACAAGAATCTTTTTCATTTTTCATTCTTAATTCTTAACCCTTACTCAACACCTTTCATCATCTTTTTAAGAAGCGGACACAACAGGAACAGCAGAACTGATGCTACACCAGCCATTACTGCAAAGAGTAGGAAGAAGTCTGTGAGGGTTGCTATCTCAATACCCAAGAAATGCTTCGTCACTCCCTGTTCCGGCAATAGTGTTGCCAATCTGCCTGCCAGGATATTGCTGGCAGCATTGCTCATAAACCATACGCCCATCAGCAAAGATGCGAGGTGAGCAGGAGACAACTTGTTTACCATACTGAGTCCTATTGGCGACAATGACAACTCACCGATAGTATGTATGAAATACAGAGCTACGAGCCACCACATGGCAGCCTTCTGCCCACCTGTTGTTATGCCGTATGTGCCATAGGCTATCACCACATACCCCAAGGCAAGAAGCGCCAGACCGAGGGCTTGCTTACGAGGGCTTGAGGGTTCCATATTATGCTTTGCCAGAGTTTCCCATAGCGTCGCCATAACAGGAGCAAAGACTACAACAACGATAGGATTGATACTTTGGAACCAAGTGGTCGGCATTTCCCAACTGCCTATAGTGCGGTCACATTGCTGCTCTGCAAACAATGTCAACGACGAACCAGCCTGTTCAAAGGCGCTCCAGAAGAATATCACGAAAAGTGCAATGATATATATCACTCCGATGCGTGACTTATCGACACTGGTAAGGCTGCGGTCGGTTATGATGAATAGTGGCAGGGCTATCGCTATGACATATATGGCATTAGAGATATAGTCATTGAAATTTGCCACATCCCGTGAAAGGATGCAGAAGAAAACTATCGCACCAAGCACACATCCCCACAGGCGGAAAGGAGAATTCTTTGCTTCCTTCTTTGGTATTCGAACCTCCGACGCCTGCATCTGGTGTCCTTCCAAAAGGGCTTCATCCTCTTCTTCCTGAATTTCCTTCAGTTTCAAGAGTTCCGACTTCGAAGGCGCAAGTCCGATGCCGAGTCCTTCAGGGGTTACGAGGAATCTGTCCTTAAGTGTAGAGAAAACTACTACTGAAACTATCATAGCGATGCCGGCACAGAAGAAGCCCCACTTGAAGTTATGAGGATTCATCCAGTTACCATCACCCAGATATCCGCATAGCAAAGGTGCAATGAAAGCGCCCAGGTTAATGCCCATATAGAAAATGGTGAAGGCAGAGTCCTTTCGATGGTCCTGCGGCTCATAGAGGTCACCCACCATTGTGGAGATATTTGGTTTGAAAAAGCCGTTACCGAATATCAGCATCGCCAAACCGCCAAACATCAGCCACATGGAGAAACTGTTATCTATCGAAGGGTCTATCGTGCCACCTTCTGTAAAGATACTCTGCTTAACGAAACAGGCAGAAGCAAACATCAGGAACTGACCTATTGCCATCGTTATGCCGCCAAAGATGATAGAACGGCGGTTGCCCCAGTATTTATCGGCTATATAACCACCCAACAGAGGTGTGAGATACACCAAACCGGTATAAGAGCCATAAATCTGGCTGGCCTGATCATTGGTAAAGAAAGCCGCTACGAGATATAACACAAAGAGGGCACGCATTCCGTAATAGGAAAAGCGCTCTGCCATCTCTGTAACAAAGAGAAGGTATAAACCTTTAGGATGTGACATTTTTATAAACTTTCCAATATTCTCTTAATTACTACTTGTGCAGATATCTCTCTGTTTGCTGCCTCTGGTATAACGAGAGAGTTTTTGCTCTCTATTACATCATCAGTAACGATGAGTCCGCGACGTACAGGCAGACAATGCATAAACTTACCGTTATTTGTCCACGACATATGCTCTGCATCTACTGTCCAATTCATATCGCGAGATATTATCTTTCCATAGTCAGCAGGATTTGTAACACCTGGACAAGACCAGTTCTTGGCATATATGAAGTCAGCCCCTTCGAAAGCCTTCTTCTGGTCATACTCTATTGTGGCACCCTTAGTAAACTGAGGGTCGAGTTCATAGCCCTCTGGATGTGTTATAACGAGATCTACATCTGGAGCAGCCAGCATCCATTCTGCAAAAGAGTTTGGAACCGCCTGCGGCAAAGCACGACAATGTGGAGCCCACGTCAGGACAGCCTTGACACGTTCTGTTGCCTTATGTTCCTCAATGGTTATAAGGTCTGCAAAAGCCTGAAGGGGATGAACTGTCGCTGTCTCCATAGCGAAGACAGGCTTGCCAGAATACTGTACGAACTGATTTACTATTGTCTCAGCATAGTCATACTCTCTGTCTGTCAAACCAGCAAAAGAGCGGATGCCGATAACATCGCAATAGCATCCCATTACAGGGATAGCCTCCAGCAAGTGTTCTGACTTGTCGCCGTCCATGATGACGCCACGTTCTGTTTCCAGTTTCCATGCTCCGGCATTAACGTCAAGAACTATGACATTCATACCCAGATTCATTGCTGCCTTCTGGGTTGAGAGACGTGTACGAAGGGAGTTATTGAAGAACACCATCAGCAAAGTCTTGTTTTTGCCGAGGTTCTGAAAAGCATAACGATCTTTCTTTACTAACTGTGCCTCAGCAAGCGCTGCTCTTATATCGCCGAGGTCTTGAGGGTGAAAAAATGTTTTCATTATATATACTTTTTTACTATCGAGCGCAAAGTTACAAAAAAAAGTGAAGAGTGAAGAATGAAGAGTGAAGAATTTTTATTTTTTTTTCATTATTGCTCATATTTTCGAACGCAAGCAACCTGGACGAATTCAAAGTTAACAAAATGAATGCACGCAATTCAATCGCATTGCGTGCATTCCATTTTCAAGTAAATCGTAAGCTTGTGAACCCTAACCATTAGAGGTTGGGGAGGTCCAGCCACTTAGTATAGCAGAAGTCCTGACGATGAGGCAGGTTCTTATTTTTCGGATACATGCGAACAGCGCTCTTGTATTCTCCAAACTGACGTGGTATCAGTTCTGCCTCAAATATATAGTTATTGCCTTCGTGGCCCACCATATTCAGAGGCTCTACGGAGAATATCTTCTCGTTGCCGTCCTTGTCAGTGAACAGATTCACCTTCTCCAGACCTACAGCATCATCAAGTCCCTGTTCGTCAATGACATATTTCAGTTTATATGACTGTCCTGCCTCACAACCGTTTGCGGGGAAGTCCCATTCGCAACTGACTACATTGATACCATCCCAGCGCTCTGCTACGTTCTCTTTCCAGAGAGCGATGTCCTTGGCCAACTTGAAGTTGTTCTTAGCCAATTCCTTAAAGCGCTTTGCCTCCTTCTCGTAGAACTTGGAATAGTAGTCATCGAGCTGACGCTTCATAGTGTAGTGCGGAGCAATTTGTGCTATAGAGTTCTTGATGACTTTTACCCAATCCTTTGAAATGCCGTTCTTGTCCCTATTATAGTATAGTGGAGCAATCTCGTTCTCAAGCAAATAATATATGGCAGCAGCATCAAGCTGATCCTGATGGTTCTGATTCTGATATGTGCGTTTTTCTGTCAGCGCCCATCCGGCGCCCTCACGATAGCCTTCGAGCCACCAGCCGTCCTTAACGGAGAGGTTTACGACGCCATTCATCTCGGCCTTCTCACCTGATGTACCTGAAGCCTCCATCGGACGTGTAGGAGTATTCATCCATATATCAACACCTGATACGAGGCGACGTGCCAACAGGAAGTCATAGTCTTCAACGAAGATAATCTTACCTTGAAACTGCGGCATCTGCGAAATCTCGAAAATCTTCTTTATCAAGCCCTGTCCTGCACCATCGGCTGGGTGAGCCTTACCTGCAAACATGAAGATGATAGGTCGTTCAGGATTATTAACAATTTTGTCAAGTCGCTCCAAATCGGTAAACAGCAAGTGGGCACGCTTGTATGTCGCAAAGCGACGGCAAAAACCTATAACGAGAGAATCGGGGTTGAAGCGCTCAAGCAGTTTCACTATTCGTGCCGGGTCGCCCTGATTCTTGAGCCATGTATTGCGCAACTGCTGCTCCACATATTCGAAGAGTTTGTTCTTCAAGGTCATACGAGTATCCCATATCTCCTTATCAGGACAGTTGTAGATTCCGTGCCATATCTCCTCGTTTGACTGGTCAAAGATGAAATTAGCGTCAAAATATTTGCTGTACAAAGCACGCCACTCGGCAGCGGCCCATGTGGGGAAGTGTACGCCATTGGTAACATAGCCTACATGGCTCTCCTCTGGATAATAGCCCCTCCAAATAGGAGCGAACATCTTTTTCGATACTTCACCGTGCAACCATGATACGCCATTAACCTCCTGGCAAGTATTACAAGCGAAGGTGGACATACAGAACTTCTCGTTCTTGTCGTCTGGATTGGAACGTCCCATACCTATGAATTCGTCCCAAGAGATATGCAGCCTTTCAGGATAGCCGCTCATATACTTTCCGAAGAGTCCCTCCTCGAAGTAGTCGTGACCGGCAGGAACAGGGGTATGGACAGTATAGAGACTTGAGGCACGAACCAGTTCAAGAGCCTGGTTGAAGTTCAATCCATCTTCCTCTATATAGTCGCACAGACGTTGCAGGTTGCAGAGCGCAGCATGACCCTCATTGCAATGATATACATCTTTCTTAATGCCCAGCCTCTTAAGCAGCAACATGCCACCGATACCGAGCAAAATCTCCTGCTTCAGGCGGTTCTCCCAATCACCGCCATAGAGGGAATGAGTGATAGGCTTGTCAAACTCGGAATTTAACTCGTTGTCAGTATCAAGCAGGTAGAGCTTTACACGGCCCACATTTACACGCCATACATAAGCGTGAACCTGATAATTGGTATAGGGAACGTCAATCACCAAGGGGTTGCCTTCTTCATCAAGTTGGCGCTCTATAGGCAGCGAACCAAAGTTCTGCGTCTCGTAGTTGGCAATCTGCTGTCCGTCCATTGATAGGCTCTGTGTAAAGTAGCCGAAACGATACAGGAAACCTACGGCGCACATATCCACGTTAGAATCGGATGCCTCTTTCACATAGTCGCCAGCAAGCATGCCAAGACCACCACTATATATCTTCAGTGCAGAGTGGATACCATATTCCATGCAGAAATAAGCCACAGAAGGACGCTTGGCGTCAGGCTTTACGTCCATATATTTGCGGAACATGTCGTAAACGTCTTTTATGCGCTTCATCAGGGCTTTGTCCTTCATAATTTCCTCTTTGCGAGCGAAGGTCAGACGTTCCAATAGCATTACGGGATTATGATTTACATCATGATAAATCTCCGGATCAAGGTCGCGGAACAAGTCGCGCGCCTCAAAGTTCCATACCCACCACATGTTGTGCGCAATCTCATTCAGGCACTTCAATTTCTCAGGCAGAGATGCCTTCACTGTCAGAACTCGCCACGAAGGCTCATTGGTATAACCTACTTTTACTTTCATAATGATTGTTACTATTAATTAAACAAATATGTATCATCTGCTCGGGAATTTTCCGTTGAGTATATAGTTTACGATATACATCACGTCAGGCATTCCTATTTCGAAGTCTTCGTTGGCATCAGCTCCCAGTTTATCAAATGTAGCATCAGGTTTTCCCAAGATAGCATTTGCAACAAATGTCACATCCAGCATAGTAACCATTCCATCGCCATTGGCATCACCGCGTACAGGGCCTATCTCCAAACCATCTGTCGGGAAGGCCTCCAACAAAGCGCGCGTTTCCGCAGGATGAAGCGGTGTAACACTTCCGTGACGAGGGGTGAACATTCCCGATGTTGTTGTTTGTGCTACCAATGTATATTTTTTCCAGTCCGTCGTTGTACAGAACTGGTAATAGCCGCTACCATAACAGTCATACATCACCACATAAGTGTTGGTATCGATAAGGCGGAATATGCCACCACCCTCGACAGCCACATTTGTCTGCTGGATACCACCTCCCAGGTCACCCCATTGACTACCCGTAGGTTTTCCTTCCTCTGCTGTCAGTCGGGAAGCAGATACATGACTGATAGAATTGATACCCTCATTCTTATAAATCATGTGATAGAGTTGATCCGTCTCGTCGAAGACTATGTCAGCATCAATGGTGGCACTACCTCTGTCGAAGAAGTGCACGGGGTAGTCCTCCAAATCGGTGAAATCGTCATTGGCATAGCAATAGAACACCTTATCATAGTTACATGTGCCATCATCGCTTGTCAGTAATGAGAAATACACCATATACTTTCCGGTTTCCCTGTCGTAGATTGTCTCCGGTGCCCATACTCTGGTGACGCTACTCCAACCATTTGGGAAGCGTGTAGGGAAGTGTACCGTGCTGTGCGTCCAATGTATGAGGTCTGTACTCTTACTCATCACAATGCCCCTGTTACTGTTCCAGCCTAGAGCACTCCTCATGTCGGTATTTACCATACGGAACACCCCATCTTCACCACGAAGGATGTGAGGGTCACGAATACCGCCGGAAATGGTAAAGTCCTGCGAATTCAGAATCCTATTTCCATTATTTA
>CAMNHS010000026.1 GCA_946539635.1 uncultured Prevotellaceae bacterium | reverse complement strand
TTTCAGGCCTTGGAATATATATTTCAGGCCCTGAAATATTATTTTCACACCTTGCAACTGAGAAACATCCCTTATGCAAAAAACAAAAAGGTGTGCCACCATAAAAGTGACACACCTCAGGGTATATTATTTTCTTAAGAATTCTTAGAGAATACGACCTACCAGACGGAAGTTCAGCACAGGATAGACAGAAAACTTTGAAATGGTCTTCAACACCTTACCTGCATCGCCGCCAGCCCTGTCGGCATCAATCTTTTCGTCCTGATACGTTCCTGTTGCCTTGTTATATGTAGGAATATATACATCTGGCTTACCCCAGAACTGTACACCAAGGTCGAACTGGCAACCAATGCGATTCTTGGGCACTGCACGTCCAAAGCCGACACCCAGATATGGGCGGAAGCCGTTCACCTTGGCATAGGCATTGACATTGCCATTCTGTGCAGGATTAGGGGTTACGAAATAGTCACCCATATCAGCACCAATCATTGTCAACCCATTCTGTTCAATAACTGTCCTTACGTTGGGATCTGTTGCTGACAGATAAGCATTATTGTATGCATTGATTGGCTTCAGGAAGCCCTCCTCCCTGTTATACAAAGTAATAACCTCGGAAGAACCAAAATATGCACCTACAGTAGCATGGAAGCTGTGAGCTTTGCCAAATGGATAAACGTCTATGAGGAAGTGCCAAGTAGTGTTTGAGAATTTTCCCTGAACAGCCATCTGGTTTGGCAGATTGCCGCCAGGGTACCTATTCAAATCAACTGTTTCCATACCGGCAGCAGCCAACTTCGTATTCAAATCGTTGATTTCGCCTGTCAACTGGGAGAGTTGCTTATTGGCTCTCTCTGTCTTCAGGTTGATATCCTTATTGACCTTTATCTTTGGCATAATGTCAACACCAAAGCGGACGCCAAAATAGTTGTGGATGGTAGTAGAAGCATCAATAGCAATACCAGTAGTACCTACACCAATACCTACACCAAGATTCTTAGGAGCCCATGTTGCCTCCTGAGCAGACATATTCTGCATGCCGGCTAACATCAAACAAGCAATCAGTAAATTTTTCATAATTCAAAGTTTTTTAGGTTAATAAAAGTAAATTCGCGTTTGCAAATGTATGGAAATATATCTTATTCTCCAAATTTTTACCGAAAAAACTTTATAAAAAACTGACTTTCATGCAAAAATAGCATAAATCACTGTCTTTCTGCATATTTTTTCTTACTACAATTCCGTGATTACATACTTGGTACTTCCGAGGCCTATCTTCTCGCCCCACTCCAGGATGTGTGTGCCATGCTGCTTTGCGATACGGTCCAACAGTGGTTTTGTATTGTTATGCTCGTCATTGTGAATCTTTGTTACGATGTCATAACAAGCCTGATCCAGAGCAACAGGATCAAGACTTGCAAGGATTCCATAGTCTGCAATCAGCGGCTCTGCAGGATGGCTGTCGCAGTCGCAATCTATTGACATATTATTCATAACTGCGATGTATATGATTCGAGTCTCGCCATTCGTCGATTTTGCAACAAAGTAATCATGAACCGCCTGGGCTGCTGCTGCCATTGACTCAATGAAAGCATCCTGTGGCTGTGTATGCTGCCAACACTCTGGAGTCTTTTCTGTCACACCATGAGAATGGATATAAGCCTTTCCTGCAGTAGAAGCAACACCAATAGAAGCATTCTTCATGACTCCTCCGAAACCTCCCATTTGGTGCCCTTTATAGTGAGCCAGATTTATCATAAAGTCATAGTTCTTCACATGTTCGCCCACTATGTCATACTTTAGCCACGTTGTGTCTTTTACAGGAATCTTTATCTCACCAAATTCATCCATAATATCTACCTTTGCGATATCGAGGAATCCATGAGCCTTGATGGTTTCCCAATGCTTTGCCTTATCCTGACGCGAGCCACCATAGGCTGTACAGCATTCTACGATAGTACCATCAACTTTCTTTACAAGTTTCCCTATCAAGGCTGGCTTTAGATAGTTATTACCACCCATCTCGCCTGTAGAAATTTTTACGGCAACCTTGCCGACAGGTTTTACGCCAAGAGCCTCATACACTTTTACCAAACCATCGGGAGTTATCTCCTTAGTCAAATAAACCTTACTCTGTGCATTGCACATTATTGTAGCAAATGCTACAACTGCAAAAACAATTAGTCTTTTCATAGTTTTCATTATTTCATTGTTCATTTACAACTTCACCTTTACGCCCGCCATGAATGTTGCTCTTGGCATAACATAACCTTTGTTTATCTCATATTTGCAAGCAAACAGATTGTCTCCCTTTGCCCACAAAGTAATATTATTCATCAACTCATAGTCAACAGTTACATTCAAGAGTGTTGCCTCTTTATAGCTGTTACCAGCCTTGGCATCTATAGCTGTACACAGATGAGACAATTGTTGCAATCCTGCTACTATGCCCCATTTTCCATAGTGCATACGAGTTCCAAGATATCCCTTATAGCGAGGAGTACCAACAATTGGAGTATGCATATAAACATACGAATGATTCGTCATTACTGTCCAATGAGGTGTTACATTCCATGATGCATCAACCTCAATACCCTTATTGATAAATCCACCAGAATTGACATTTCTGCCAGCAATTGTCTGTATCATATTCTTACCATCAATGAAGAATGCTGTAAGGCCGTATGACAAGTCATTCAGGCTATGATGCCAGGATATCTCATAGTTCATCATGTTTTCTGCTTTCAGAGAGTCACTGTTCGCTGTTCCGTAGAGATACATTTCTCGCGTAGTTGGATTGCGGAAGCCCTTGCTGACAAGAGCCTTTATCTGTCCATTTTCTATTGGACGATACACTATACCACCTTGTGGAATCCATTGTGTTCCTGCCTGTGAGTGGTTGTCTAAGCGCAAACCTGCATCAATGCTCCAACGCTCACCAAGATTCTGATGATACTGCACATAACCTGCTATCTCATTATCGTGTACATGACAACTCTGCTTCAGTCGTTGTGGGGTAACAACCTTCTCGTCTGTCTGCTTGTTTGTGTACCAGGCTCTTCCATAGATGTGCTGATAATCCACACCAAGTGTCCAGCTTGCGCCTTCCCAAGCTCTTATCGTCTCATACCAAGATACTCCAGCAAGGGCATCCTTGCTACGGAACAAATCTGTCTGTGGCTTGCCCCCAATAGCTTTATATCCATCATCAATCTTATGAATGCCAAAGTTGTCATAGACGCTGATTGCACCTTTCACCCTATCAAAGTTATTCTCGAGAACAACATTCGCAGTCATACGTGTTATCCATTGGTCATTACTTAACATTGGCTCTGTATCCTTACCTGGATTGCTGGCATTGAAATGGGTCACAGAACCGTCTCCTGTCAACTTCCAATGTTCTGAGAAGTCGTATCCCAATTTCAAGAAGCCACCATACTGCTCAAAGCCCATATTCGGCCTGTGGTTGTCAGAACGTGAATACTGTCCCCCAACAGAGCTGAAGAACTTGCCCTTGCGCAATCTGTTCATTGCTTCCGTCTGGATAGTTCCATAGCTGCCTGCGCCAACACCTATAGTTGTTTGTGTGCCATCGTGAAGTGTCGAAAGGTCATCAGTAACAATATTAATAACACCTCCCATAGCATTGCTTCCATACAATACGGAAGCTGGGCCACGAAGCACCTCTACCCTTTCAGCCATCATGCTGTAATAGCTGTCTGCAATGCTATGACCATATACTCCATTATACTGTGGATGTCCATCAATAAGCACCATCATCTGGCCTGCTCCACTTGACAAACCACGCATCGTCATACCACCAGCAGCACCATTACTTACGCCATAGCCCAAGATGCCACGAGAGGCTACCATAAGACCTGGTACTTGCTCTGTCAATGTAGGCAAGATGTTCTGCCTATAGTTTTCGTTAAGAACCTCTTTACTTATTGTCGTAACAGTAAATGGCAACAGTCTTATATCAGCAGCACTGCGCACTCCTGTAACTGTAATGTTTTCAAGAGAAACGCTATCTGCAGGCTCTGCTGCGTTCGCTGCATAACCACAAGCCACAAGAGCCATAAGCAAAATTTTCTTTTTCATTTCGTGTAATGTTGTCTAATCTTTATAATAAAAAATAACTTTTGCGCTGCAAAGGTATAAAAAAATATTGAAATACAATGACTTTTAATAAAAATCTCCCCCCAGACATCACGTCGGAGGGAGACAACAACACAAACACAAATAATCCGTGCTCTGATGCTATTGAGACACGGATCGTATCTCTAAACTGATGTTATATAATCATTATATCCATCAGTTATTCTATTCCAAATATTGGTTTCAAACCACCGTCAACGCCACTGAATCCCATGAAGGCAAGAGCCAGGATGCCAGCTGTCACAAGTGTTATCGCCATTCCACGCATTCCCTTTGGGATATCTGCCATAGCGAGATGTTCACGTAAGCCCGCAAATATTACGAGAGCCAAACCAAAGCCAACTGCAGAAGCAAGTGCATACACGAGGCTTTCGAGCAAGGTGTAATCACGCTGTATTACGAGGATTGCAACACCCAGTATGGCACAGTTTGTGGTAATGAGGGGAAGGAATACTCCCAGTGACTGATATAAAGCAGGGGACACCTTCTTCAGTATTATCTCTACCAATTGTACCAAAGAGGCAATGACAAGAATAAACGACAGTGTCTGCAGATAGCCCAAATCCATCGGATTGAGGACATATATCTGCAACAGATATGTTACGACAGTCGCCAATGTCATCACGAAGGTTACAGCAGCACCCATTCCGAGAGCTGTATTCACCCTCTGGGACACTCCCAAGAACGGACAGATGCCGAGGAACTGACTCAATACGATATTATTTACGAATATCGCAGTTATGCATATAAGTATATATTCCATCTTCTACGAGCTTTGAGGGTTATTCTTTTGTAAAACGATTCTTTATGGCAATTAGGAAGCCAAGCGTCATGAATGCTCCTGGAGGAAGTATGAACAAAAGCATACCATATTCCTCTGATATAAGACGAACATCAAAGACAGTACCATTGCCAAGCAGCTCCCTGCATATTCCAAGGAGCGTGAGAGCCAAAGTAAATCCGAGTCCTATACCAAGTCCGTCGCACATTGATGCTACTGGATCATTCTTTGATGCGAAAGCTTCAGCACGTCCGAGGATGATACAGTTGACGACAATGAGAGGTATAAACAATCCCAATGACTTGTTTACGTCAGGCAGATAGGCAGCCAAGCACATCTGCACTATTGTCACCAATGTAGCGATGACGACGATATATACCGGGATATGCACCATATCAGGCACATAGTTCCTGATACTTGATATAACAAGGTTGGAGAAAATGAGCACTACCATTGTAGCAAGTCCCATCATCATACCATTCGTCGCACTTGTGGTTGTGGCCAATGTAGGACACATACCCAACAGCAGTACGAACGTAGGGTTCTCCTTTATTATACCATTAAGAATTATTTTTGCGTTACTCATTTCTTACCTCCTTTCTTCTCTTCTTGTTCTGTAGCTCCAGTCTTAGCATCATCCTTATCTCCTCGATATGCAGACCAAGCTTGTGTTACGGCTCTCAGGAATGCACGCGAGGTGATAGTAGAAGCTGTGATTGCATTAACCTCACCACCATCTTGTGTAACCATGAGATTATTCTTCCAAGCATTCAAGCCTACGATATCACCAGGAGCCTCGTCCACGAACCATTCAGCAGCTTTTGCACCAAGTCCTGGAGTCTCAGCACTTTCCAAAATAGTATATCCGAGGATTTCGCCATCATCGGCAAATCCGACAAGAACCTTCAAGTTTCCGCCAAAAGCATTGGGATCTGTACTCTCTATGGCAACACCCTTATCAGTATCGTGTACTACGAAAGAGAGCATCTTTCCATTAAACTCTTTCTCAACTATGGTATCACCCTCTACCACAACGCTATCGCTCTGCATGACATTTTTAATACCGTCCTGAAGAGCTTTTTCAGCCTGTTCTGCCACAGGGCCTGATGTCACCTTATTAAATATAGACAGCAGCAGAGCACACACGAAGGCAACGCCAACGAGGACACCAACCATATTCTGAAGATTTGATTTCAGTCTTTCCATGTCTCGTCCTCCCTTATTTGGCAGCCTTTGGCGTTTCACCAAAGCGTTTTGGTTTCACATAATAATTAATCAGCGGAGTAAACGCATTCATAATAAGTATTGCGAATGACATTCCTTCAGGATAAGCTCCCCAGTTACGAATGATTACTGTCAGCAAACCGATGCATACACCATATATCAACTGACCCTTTGCACACATTGGTGATGTGACATAGTCTGTTGCCATAAAGATTGCTCCCAACATCAAGCCACCTGACAGGATAACCTGCACAGGATTTGCATATACTGGATTAGATAGGTGCAACAAGCCTGCAAAGCAGAATACTGTCGCAATGATGCTGACAGGAATGTGCCATGTTATTATTTTCTTACACAGCATATATACCAATCCCAACAATAATGCTACTGCACATATTTCGCCGATTGTGCCAGCACCCATATTGTTGGTTTGGGTTACTCCTAGGAACATATCAAGAGATGATGGCAGTTTTTCCAACAATGTTGGGTCATCATTCTTAATTGCCATCTGCATCAGGTACAGAGGTGTAGCTCCTGTTGTAGCATCAGTATAAGCCATCAGTTGGTTTCCTACTGGCCACGATGTCATTGCTACAGGGAAACTGACAAGCAGGAAGCAGCGTCCTACAAGGGCTGGATTGAATGGATTTTGTCCCAATCCTCCAAAGGTCATCTTACCGACACCGATGGCGACCAGCGCACCAATGACAATCATCCATATTGGGAAATTACTTGGCAGGTTCATACCCAAAAGCAGTCCCGTCACTATGGCAGAACCATCAGAGATTGTAGGAGTACGCTGTAGCATGAATTTGCTTATCAACCACTCAAAAAGTACACATGCTATAACGCTTGCAGCACAAACAATCAGCGATCCTAAGCCAAAGAAATAGAACGATGCCAACAGCGCAGGAAGAAGCGCTATGACGACACCATACATATTCTTCTCAACAGAATCTGTGCCATGAGCATGTGGAGATAATGATACTATTATTTGTGACATCTTATATCAATAAACTTTAACCGTTAAACGTTACTTCTTTGCTGCTCTACTGCGTATGATTCCCATAACGGTTTGCTTACCCATTCTTATGTTATCAAGCAGCGGACGATGTGCTGGACAAGTGAACTGACATGAGCCACATTCTATGCAACTTGTTATCATCTCAGCCTCCATACGTTCCCACATCTTCATCGCACTACCCTTTGCGAGCAGGTAAGGCTCAAGTCCCATTGGACAAACTCCTACACATTTTGCACATCTGATGCAAGGTTGTGGTTCTTTTCTATGGGCATCCTTGTCTGAAAGCACGGTAATAGAATTTTGTCCTTTTCCAACAGGTGTATTCAGGCTATTAACAGCCTTACCCATCATCGGACCACCAGCAAGAATCTTGTTGTCTCCGTCAGGCAATCCGCCACAGAGGTCTATCATCTGTCCGAATGGGGTTCCCATACGTACCAAGAAGTTACCAGGTTTCTTCAATTGCTTACCCGTAACAGTTGTATAGCGTTCAAAGAGTGGCTTGTTCTTCATTACTGCCTCGTAGATAGCGACAGCAGTAGCCACATTCTGCACTATTGCTCCTACATTGATAGGAATAGCAGGAGGTGCTGGTACTTGTCTGCGAATAACGGCATCGATGAGCTGCTTCTCACCGCCTTGCGGATATTTCTTTGCCAATGGCACTACTTCTATATCAAGATTGGTCATCAGCTTCTGTATCATCAGGTCAATAGCGTGAGGTTTATTTGTCTCAATACCAATGTATGCCTTGTTTACACCTACTGCCTTCATGATAAGTTTTACACCTTCGATAACCTCATCAGGCCTCTCCATCATCAGGCGATAATCTGATGTGATATATGGCTCACACTCGACACCATTTATTATGACGCATTCAGCTTTCTCTGTTGGTGGAGGACACAATTTCACATGTGTTGGGAAGCATGCTCCTCCCATACCTACAACACCAGCATATTTTACTTTCTCAATAATTTTCTCAGCTGTCAGTTCCGGATGATGTTCCAAACGTTCTATCTTGTCAGAACGGTCTATGGATTCTTCCCATTCATCACCCTCTACATTGATTATGATACAAGGCTTCTGGTAGCCTGTTGCATCGACAGCATTATCAACCTTAAAGACGGTTCCCGATACAGAAGAGAAAATATTAGCGCTAACAAAGCCGCCAGCTTCAGCAATCATTGTACCCACCTTTACCTTATCGCCTTTCTGGACGATAGGTTTCGCTGGGGCACCGATGTGCTGACTCAGAGGGAATATAGCCTGCTGAGGTAATGGAGCAACTTGTGTTGGCTCTTCATGGGTCAACTTGTTCTCCTCTGGATGAACACCACCTATTCTAAATGTTTTTGTATCCAATTTCCTTAGTGTTTTTATGCGTTAGTTTTTTCCTCAGCCTGTAGCTCCTTTGGTTTCAGTGCCGGCAATTCCCATGTTGCATGGATAGCATTCTTTGGACATTCTCGAACACAGAGTCCACAAGCCTTACACTTCTCCATATCTATATAAGCAACATTATTCTCTATTGAGATTGCCTCGAACTTACAAACCTTCTGGCATTTGCCGCATGCTATGCAACTGACCTTACAAACCTTGTTTGCAACAGGTCCCTTGTCCTTATTTACACACGATACATACACGCGATGTGGCTGTTCCTTTATAACACGTCCCTTATAACGCAATTCTATTATATTGCGTGGACAAGCTTTCACACAGGCGCCACATGAGGTACATAGGTCTTCATTAACAACAGGTAGTCCCAAATCCGGATCAATTGTTATCGCACCGAAGTTACAAGCCGATACACAATCTCCACATCCCAGACATCCATACCCGCATGCTGTCTCACCACTTCCAACACTATTTACAGCAGCACAAGAGCGCAAACCATCATACTCTGCTATACGAGGACGATGTTCCAAGCATCCATTACACCTGACGACAGCAACCTTTGGAGCACTGTCACCAGCTTCCATACCGAGCAAACCAGCTATTTTAGTCATCACCTCCTGACCACCGACAGGACACGAGAGTCCTTCTATAGTTCCAGCATCAGCGCCCTTGACGAGAGCTGCTGCAAGACCCGAGCAGCCAGGAAAGCCACAACCGCCACAGTTAGCCTGTGGCAATACTTCTGCCACAACAGACAAGCGAGGGTCTTCCTGTACAGCAAAGCGCTTAGAGCACACATAGAGCACTACTGACGCTACCAATGCGATTGCCACTAAAGCAATTACTGCAGATAAGATAAAATTCATTTTATAGTAGTTATTTTAAAGGTCTTAGAACATAAGATTTATTAGGTACGACACTCCCACCATTAATGTCACAGCTATTAGCAGTGCACAAGGCAGAAGTAACTTTCCCCATACAGATGTTGTCCCATTATCGACAGCCTCGCAAACACTACCACACTGTTCATACAGTTGGCAACCTATACAAGACTCTGGGTTTTTGTTGTTTATGTTGTTTAAGGACATAATTTTCTGCATTATCGGGTGCAAATGTATCAAATTTATCCATACTAACCAAATTATTTCTTAAAAATATGACTATTTTCTCTAAAAGTTTCTTAAAATTACAGGCTGCAAACCAAGTATCTAAAGAAAATTTCCTAATTTTGTGCGCTAACATAGCAAGCGTCCGAAAAAAAGACCTGCATGACTGAGTATATGTATAATCCGAAACTGAAAGAATACAAGACATACAATGTTGCAAAGGAAATTCCTCTGCTGGAGTTTCTTTTTGAGACTTTATCTGCCTCTAGGAACAAGGTAAAGGATATTCTAAAGGGGCGTGGCATTAAGGTCGATGGCAAGACTGTGACGCAGTTTGACTTTCCTCTTTCAGCAGGCATGAAGGTACAGGTTTCTAATTCCAAGAAGAATGATGTTTTCAAAAGCCGATACGTCAACATAGTGTATGAAGACCAGTATCTCATTGTTATCGAGAAGAAGGCTGGCATTCTTTCTATGGCAGCTGGTCATTCATCGCTGAATGTAAAGAGTGTCCTCGATGACTATTTCCACAAGACTCGCCAGAAGTGCAGGGCTCATGTGGTACATCGTTTGGACAGAGACACCTCTGGTCTTATGGTTTATGCGAAGGATATTGATACAGAGCAGATTCTGGAACACGAATGGCACGATATAGTGTTTGACCGCCGATATGTTGCCGTCCTAAGTGGTGAGGTGGTTGAAGACGATGGAACAATCGAAAGTTGGCTGAAGGACAATAAGGCATACATCACATATTCTTCTTCTGTGGATAATGGCGGAAAACATGCAATAACACATTTCCATGTTCTCAAACGCACAACGACCCACACTCTGATGGAATTCAAACTCGAAACAGGAAGGAAGAATCAGATTCGTGTTCATGCAGCAGAGATGGGACATCCCGTCTGCGGTGATGTGAAATACGGAAATGGCGACGACCCACTGCATCGGCTATGCTTGCATGCATACATGTTGTGTTTCTACCATCCAATAACACACAAACCACTAAAATTTACAACAACAATACCATTTAAGATATGACACAATTAATCATCGGAATTATTGCAATCATCATTGCATTGTTCATCATTAAGAAAGTAGTAGGTTGCGTGGCACGCATTGTAGTAATCATTATTCTTTGCGCCATACTGTCCATTCTGTATGCGACCCATGCCAATGCCCAACTCTTTAAGCCTAAGAAGAAGGCACAGGAATCATATACCATTACTCAAGATGGTAAGATAAAGAAGCGTGCTCTGTTTGAGAAGAAGCCAAAGGCAGAAAGGGTTATTGACCCAAAATACCTTGCAGGAGCATGCCCAGAGGTTAATGGTAAGATTCAGTGGCAGAAGGTTTTTGAGGTTCCAGGAAAGTCTGCTGGTGAGATTTACAACACTATGCTTGCTTTCGCTAAGGGCTATTGTTCAGAGACTGGTGGCAATGGTGTTAATCCGAAGACTGATGTCAGCAAAATATCTATTACCGATGAAGCAAATCATCAGATAGTGGCACGAGTACAGGAGATTCTGACCTTTGAGAACAAATTCCTATCTCTCGACCAGACGAAATTCAACTATCAGTTAGTTATTGACTGCTACGACGGAAGATGTATGGTTACTATTTGCAACCTCAACTACATCTACGACGAAGAGCGTGGTGGCGGTCAGTTCCCTGCAGAAGATATGATATCTGATGCTCAGGCAATCAACAAAAAAGGTGATGGATTCCAGAAGGGCGGTTCGGAGAAATTCCGTACCAAGACCATTGATGCAAAAGATGCTTTATTCAATCGCATTGAGGAGACCCTGAAAAAATAATACCCTTCTATCAAATGCATCAACAACCCCAAGGCCCTACAACGATTTTCAAGATTAGGCAGATTCTCAATCTGCTGTTTATCGTCATTGGCATCATCGGCGCTTGTGTCAATGCCTATGGTCAGTGGTATGCTCATGACGAGCGAATCAAGATGATGGGTATTGTCATTGTCATCATCGCTATGGCGATAAAGATGGCAGAATGTGTCTTAAGATATATGAAATAAATATGAGGCGCATATATAACATCATACTTATTTCTGCGATATTGTTCGCTTTCTGCATGCCATCAATGGCTCAAGGCAATAATAACAACACCTTCTACGATGACGGTTTTACGGTGACGGACAACACCTTCAACCCTAATCGTGCCCTTGACTCTCTAAAGACAAAGCATAAAGAAGTGCCAAAGGGTATGCACTTATGGACCATTGATGACCATTTCGGAGATAGGACAGCAGTTGCTCCCGATACTGCACAGCATCTGTTCATGAATTCCATCTTCACGACGGGAACATATGGAGAATACAACACAACTGGTAACCTTGGAGCACCACGAATAGCCCGTATAGCGACAGATCGTGATTATAACACATTCGGCTTTACTGATGGGTTATCCTATTTCATCACGCCTCCTTCGGCACTGAAGTTTAGCAATACCCTCTCGCCTATTACCAATCTGTCATTCAATTCTTGTGGTAACAGGACAAATGGCGAGGACCATTTCAAGGCACTCTTTGCAAACAATATTAATAAGGAAGCAGGATTTGGTTTTAAGTTCGACTATATCTATGGCCGCGGATACTACCAGAACCAATCCACTGCCCTTTTCGATTACACAATGTGGGGTTCATATATTGGTCAGCGTTATAATGCCCACCTTATATTCTCCTTCGATCACCTGAAGCTGACGGAGAATGGCGGCATCACCAATGACGAATATATTACCCATCCAGAAGCTACTTCCGAGACATATTCTGAGAACGAGATACCTGTTCTGCTGAGCAGCAACTGGAATCGCACCAATGCCTTTCATGCTACTCTTTCCCACAGATATAACGTTGGCTTCTATCGTAAGGTGCCAATGACTGAGCAGGAAATTGAGGCTCGTCGTTTTGCTATCAAGGCCCAGAAGGAGAAGGAGAAAGCAGAAGCCGCTGCAGAAGCAGAAAGAATGCTTTCAAGCGATGCCAGTGCTCCCAAGCCTTCCAAACGTTTGGGCAGGCCTGACGATGCACAGATTGTCGGTGACCTTGCCAATGATTCCCTTAGGTTAGCCCTCAAGAAAGCAGCAGAAGAGAAGCGTAAGTTGCTGATGGATTCACTCATGGCTCGCAAAGACTCTGCAGCAATCGATACGTCTTGGACAAAAGAGGAATATGTACCTGTCACCAGTTTTATTCATAACCTGCAGTTTGATGACAACTGGCACACGTATATCGCATACAGGTCTCCAAAAAACCTTTACAACAACAGGTACAGCGTTCCTGTTGACAGAGCACTGGGCGATTCTATCTACGACAAGACAGATTACTATACTCTCCGCAATACTTTTGCCGTCGGATTGCTCGAAGGCTTCAATAAGTATGTTCCGATGGGAGCAAAGGCATTCATTGCCCATGAACTGTCCAACTACCGACTGGCGGAGGATAGCCTCACCCGATATAGCAGTTATATAGAGAATAATGTGTCTGTTGGTGGTCAACTTATAAAGACTCTTGGCAAGACATTCCATTATAAGGTACTGGGCGAGGTTTGGATTGCCGGCAAGACGGTTGGTGACTTAAAGTTTGACGGTACTGGTGATGTAAGGTTTCCTCTTTTCAAGGATTCTGTAAAGATTAACCTCAAAGCCTTTTATCATCTCACTACCCCAGCTTTTTTTAAGCGTCACTATCATTCCAAGCATTTCTGGTGGGATCACAACGGATTGAATAAACAGATGCAGACCCACATCGAAGGAAATGTGACATACAGCAAGACACGCACATCGCTCCGTGTAGCTTACGACAATTTCCAGAACCTGGCTTACCTCGGAGTTACATACAACAAGGCCAACGAAGTCATCACCGGCTACGATGCCGATATCTATCAGTCATCGAAGAATATCAGTCTCCTGACATTTGCCGTTGAACAGAATTTCACTCTCGGTGTGCTGAATTGGGAAAACCGCATTACTTTCCAGAAGAGTAGTGCCGAGGATATTCTTCCTGTGCCGGCAGTGAATATATGGACAAACCTTTATTTGAAGTTTAAGATTGCCCGTGTGCTGTCTGTTCATTTTGGCGGTGATATGCGTTTCTTCACGTCTTACTATGCTCCTGAATATGTTCCACAGCTGTCGCAGTTTGCTGTACAGCAGAACGAAGCGGTGAAGACAAAGGTTGGTAACTATCCTCTCATCAACGTCTATGCCAACTTCATGCTGAAGCGCTGCCGTTTCTTTGTCATGATGTCTCACGTCAATGCTGGTTCAGGAAATTATTTCTACACCCCTCACCATCCTCTCAACAGCCGCATTTTCCG
>CAMNHS010000025.1 GCA_946539635.1 uncultured Prevotellaceae bacterium | reverse complement strand
TGGCTCTCCAAGGTGCCAGCCCTCGTACACTGCTGGTATCTCGGCAGTGAAGCAGGCACAGCCCTTGTTAATGTCCTCAGCGGAAAGGTATGCCCCAGCGGAAAACTTCCTGTCACCTTTGCGAAGCAGTATGAGGACTATCCTTACGTGAAATACGGCAAAGAAGCCTACCCGGGTGTTGACAAGCAGGTATATTATAAGGAAGACGTCTTTGTGGGCTATCGTGGCTTTGAGAAAGACAAGAAAAAGCCCCTTTTCCCCTTCGGTTTTGGACTCAGCTATACCACCTTCTCCTTTGATGATGTGAAAGCTGTCAAAGATGCCAATGGCAATATTACGGTCTCTGTTACTGTTACCAATACGGGCAGTTGTGCCGGTAAGGAGGTAGTGCAGGTATATGTTTCTGCTCCAAGCAATAAGGAGATACAAAAGCCCCTCAAGGAACTCAAGGCCTTTGCCAAGACAAATCTCCTGCAACCCCGTCAGCAGCAGATGCTACAGATGACTATCACTCCACAAGACCTCGCCTCATGGAATGAAACCACCCACCAGTGGCAAACCGACAATGGTGAATACATTATCCACGTCGGCAACAATAGCGCAAATATCCTGAAGAAATTAAGAATGTAAGTCATAGATAAAAATATTAAGATATGTTGGCACAATTATTGCTCATACGTTATTATATATGATGATAAAAAACTATTCACAAAATGTATCTAGGGTGCTGATGCTAGCAGCGCTGGAGGCCCGTATGGCCCGTCAGGACGTGATAGATACAGATCACTTACTCCTTGCAATTCTTCATGACGAAGGGGATAATCTTGCAAGGAAAATACTTGAACAACATAATATGAACTATGACAATGTGGCAGAGGTTTTGAATAATATGAATCTCTCAGAAGACGAAGACGAGTATAATGACACTCTCGACCCTATAGATGGTAAGGGTGGCAAACAGCAGTCGAAAGGAGCTGATACCATTACTGAGTCAGAGAAACCGACGGCTCACAAGGGGAATACTCCTCCAAAGACTCCTGTTATAGATGCTTTCTCTATAGACCTCACAAAGCTTGCCAAAGAAGGTAAGATGGACCCTGTAGTGGGACGTGAGAAGGAGATACAGCGTCTGCAGGAGATTCTGCTTCGCCGAAAGAAAAATAACCCTATTCTCATCGGAGAACCTGGTGTGGGAAAGAGTTCCATAGTTGAGGGCTTGGCACAGCTGATTGCAGACAATAAGGTGTCGCCAATTCTCTTTAACAAACGCTTGGTGTCTCTTGATATGGCATCATTGGTAGCAGGAACAAAATATCGTGGACAGTTTGAGGAGCGCCTGAAGAACCTCATCAAGGAACTGGAGACAAATCCTGACATCATCTGTTTCATTGATGAGATACATACCATCATCGGAGCTGGTAATGTCTCAGGTAGTATGGATGCAGCGAATATGCTGAAACCAGCCTTGGCTCGTGGCACTATACAATGCATTGGTGCTACCACTCTTGACGAATATCGCAAGACGATAGAGAAGGATGGGGCTTTGGAGCGCAGATTCCAGAAAATCATTGTGGAGCAGACGACGCCAGAGGAGACAATCCAGATACTCTTTAACATAAAGGATCGTTATGAAGATCACCATAAGGTGACATATTCTGACGACGCCTTGACAGCATGTGTCAAACTGACACAACGCTATGTTACAGACCGTGCTTTCCCTGATAAGGCCATCGACGCAATGGATGAGGTGGGTGCAAAGATGCACTTGGCTTCTGCTGATAGCAATCCTCAATCTGATGTAGCAAAGCTGGAGGAACAGATTCGTGACATCAGGGAGAAGAAGTTGCAGGCTGTTCAAGACCAGAACTTTGAGTTGGCAGCAAACTATCGTGACCAGAGCAACCGCCTGGAGGCAGAGTTGGCAGCAAAACTGAAGGAAGAGAGTGGAGCCTTGAAGGGTAGCAACCAAGTATCGCAAGAGGCTGTGGCTGATGTAGTGTCAATGATGACAGGAGTTCCTGTACAACGTGTTGCAGAGAGTGAGGGCGCTCGCCTTCGTAGTATGGCAGACAGACTAAAAGGTTCTATCGTGGCGCAGGATAAGGCTATAGAGAAGATGGTGAAAGCCATACAACGCAACAGGGTGGGGCTGCATGACCCTAATCATCCAATAGGTGTATTTATGTTCCTCGGTCCAACAGGTGTCGGAAAGACATATCTGGCAAAGAAACTGGCAGAGGAGATGTTTGGCAGTCAGGATGCCCTGATACGTATTGATATGTCAGAATATTCTGAGTCATTCAACACTTCTCGCCTTATTGGAGCACCTCCAGGATATGTGGGATATGAAGAAGGTGGACAGTTGACAGAACGTGTGCGCAGAAAGCCATACAGCATAGTATTGCTTGACGAGATAGAGAAGGCAAATTCTAATGTCTTCAATATGCTACTGCAGGTAATGGACGAGGGAAGACTGACAGATGGAAATGGTCGTTTGGTGGATTTTAGAAATACCATTATCATCATGACATCTAATGCCGGTACTAAGCAACTGAAAGACTTTGGCAATGGTGTGGGATTTGCTCCTATAACAGACACAAAGGCCTTTGCCAATGGCATCATCGAAAAGGCATTGAAGAAACAGTTCGCACCAGAATTCCTCAACCGCTTGGATGAGATTATCATGTTTGAGCAGTTGGATATGGATGCTGTAAGACAGATTCTTGATATAGAACTGAAGAGTGTTTATAAGAGAATAGAGAATCTTGGCTATACTTTGACGATTTCTGACGACTATAAGTCGAGGATTGTCAAGAAGGGGTATGACATACAATATGGTGCAAGACCTCTACGTCGTGCTATACAGACACAGGTGGAGGATGTGGTGTGTCAGAAGATTCTCAATGAGAGTGAACAGCATGAGATTCATTTGGAATAGTAATACAAGAGATGAAATCTGTACGTCCTAAGAAGAATCTTGGTCAGCATTTTCTGACAGACCTCAGCATAGCTCGCAGAATAGCTGATACTGTTGATGCGTGCCCAGACATTCCTGTGTTGGAGATTGGTCCGGGAATGGGTGTGATGACGCAGTATCTCTATCCAAAGAATCGTGATTATAAATGCGTAGAGATAGACAGAGAGTCTGTAGAATATCTGGAAGAGCATTTTCCAAAACTGCATGGGAACATCATTGGTGGTGACTTCCTCACGATGAATCTTAATGAAGTGTTTGGAGGACGACAGTTCGTGTTGACAGGAAACTATCCTTACGATATCTCGTCGCAGATATTCTTCAAGATGCTCGATAATAAAGAGCTTATCCCATGCTGCACAGGAATGATACAGAGAGAGGTGGCGTTGCGTATAGCAGCAGAACCAGGGAGTAAGACGTACGGCATATTGTCTGTCTTGATACAGGCGTGGTATGATACGGAATACCTCTTCACTGTTGACGAGAATGTATTCAATCCGCCTCCAAAGGTGAAGTCGGCTGTTATTCGTATGACGAGAAACAGCAGAACGGATATAGGATGTGACTGGGAATTGTTCAAGCAAATAGTGAAGGCAACGTTTAATCAGCGACGTAAGATGCTGAGGGTAAGTCTGAAACAATTGATACCTGATTTCAACGAGGAGATGATTCCTGATTTCGACTTGACAAAACGTCCAGAACAACTGACGCACGAGGAGTTTGTGAAACTAACGAACTGCGTTGGTAAATTGAAAATTAAGAATTGAAAAATGAAATAAAAAGATTATGAAAAAGTTATTTATTCTATTTGCCGTAGCTGCATTGAATTGTGGGGTGGCTAATGCTCAACTTAGTGGATTGTTGGATAAGGCTAAGAGTGCTGTTTCTAATTCTGGAAAAGGAAACTCTGCTCTCAGTTCTGCCATCGCTACAATATCTTCCAAACTCGTTCCAAACGAAAAACAGATTGTAGGCACATGGGTATATCAGGAGCCTGCCATAATGCTGACAAGCAATAGCAGCCTGAAGGAATATGCCAGTTCTGTTGCTACAAAGAGTCTGGAGCAGAAATTGCAGTCTTATCTTTCAAAGATTGGGCTAAAGAAAGGAAATAGCAGCATCACCTTTAGTGAGGATAAGAATTTTTCTGTAAAATATGGCTCTAAGGCATTAAAGAAAGGTACCTATACCTTGAACAATCAGGAGGTGATACTTACCTTTGCAGGAAAGACAAAGCCTTGCAACGTAACACCACAGTTGGATAATGGCTCTCTTGTCATTGTGATGGATGCTACAAAGTTCAAGGAATTTATGCAGAATATCGGTGCTCAGGTGTCACAACTCTCAACAGTGGTTGCTGCCCTGAAGCAGATGGACGGAATGAAGATTGGTGTGAGACTGACTAAACAGTAATCTCAGCCGAACCATAGCAACGATGATGGTTGATGTCGTAGATGACGCAGAATTGTCCTGGTGCAACACCATGAACAGGTTGCTCTGAGACAAGGGTAAAAGTACCGTCACCATTATCTCTAATCTCTGCTTTAAGATAGTCGGATGTATGCCGTATCTTAAAGCAGATTTCTTTTGTATCCACGGGGGCTGTCAGCCAGTGTATTCCGTGAATCTTAAATTCCTGCTTATATGCCTCCTTCGGATTATAACCCTTGGAAACAAAGAGTATGTTTTTCTTGATATTTTTCTTTACTGCAAACCAAGGACCACCACCAAAGCCTAATCCGTGTCGCTGTCCTATAGTGTGGAACCACAAACCCTTGTGCGTACCAAGTTTCTTGCCTGTCTCGATATCTATTACGAGGCCAGGATTTTCACCAAGATATTTCTTTACGTAGTCGTTATAATTTATCTTTCCAAGGAAACAGATGCCCTGCGAATCTTTTCTCTTAGCATTGATGAGGTGCTCACGTTCTGCAATCTCGCGTACCTCCTCTTTCTTCATGTGCCCTATTGGGAAGATAGCCTTCTTCAGTTGCCAAGGGTATAGCTGACAGAGAAAATCTGTCTGATCTTTTACAGGGTCAGGAGAGGTACAGAGCCATTTATTACCTTCCTCATCCACTTCTGTTGTGGCATAGTGGCCAGTAGCAATGATATTGTATTCGTGTCCCTTCTTCTCGTCAAAGGCTCCGAATTTTATGAGCCTGTTACACATCACATCAGGATTTGGCGTAAGACCTGCCTTCACCTTCTCCATAGTATATTTCGTCACCTGTTCCCAGTATTCTTTGTGACAATCAATAATCTCCAGCGAAACACCATATTTCTGACAAAGAGCTGTTGCCATCTCGATATCCTCCTCTGCTGTACAGTCGAGGTCGGCATCTTCCTGCGAAGCAATTCTGATATAGAAACAATCGGGCTTGTTACCCTGTTCGCATAGTACGTGCAGGGCAACAGCAGAATCGACTCCTCCTGAGAGAAGTAATGCTATCTTAATATCCTTTTCTGTATTTTTCTTCATCTTTGTCTTCCAGCATGGAGAGGTAACTGTTGTATCGTGAGAGGGCTATATAATGTTCCTCTACAGCCTTCAGTACAGCACACCCTGGCTCGTGGGTATGGGTACAGTTGGAGAAACGGCATTCTTTGGAGAATTGGAATATCTCCTTAAAATAACTTGTCAGTTCTTCTTTCTCTATGTCAAACGTTCCGAAACCTCGTATTCCTGGTGAGTCGATGATGTATGACTGCTGTTGGGGCTTTGTTGTGGCATCGCCGTTGTGGGGTAGGGCAATCATC
Source organism: uncultured Prevotellaceae bacterium (assembly GCA_946539635.1). Lineage (GTDB taxonomy): Bacteria > Bacteroidota > Bacteroidia > Bacteroidales > Bacteroidaceae > Prevotella. Next base: position 8,299 of record CAMNHS010000025.1, on the reverse strand, counting down.
TCACTGAAGGTGGTGGTGTGTATGCCCTGATTGTGTGCATCGCTGATTCCTGCTGTTCGCAGATTAACTCCTGGTATGAGGGTGTTGATGATAGTACTTTTTCCTACCCCGCTATGTCCGCTGAATAGGGTAATCTTCCCCTCCAGTTTAGCTTTGAGTTCTTCCATTCCTGTTCCTTCTGTGGCAGAAATGGCAATGCTTTCATATCCCACAGTAGTGTAAAGGTCCTGCATCATTTTCAGGTAGCGTTGCTCGTCTTCATCCAGCATATCAATCTTGTTGAACACCAGCACTACAGGAATGCGATAAGCCTCTGCTGAGGCAAGAAAACGGTCTATGAAGGTGGTAGATGTCTCTGGATAGTTGATGGTGACAATAAGCATTGCCTGATCAACATTAGCAGCAATAATACTGCTTTGCTTCGAGAGATTAGTGGATTTTCGGATGACATAGTTCTTACGGTCTTCTATGTCAGTAATCCAGTTGTCCTCACTTATCACCACTCTGTCTCCTACGGCAACAGGGTTAGTGCTACGAATGCCTTTCAGACGAAAGTTCCCCTTCACCTTACAGTCAGTCGTAGCACCTTCATCAGTGAGTACTGTGTACCAGAACCCGGTATTCTTTATTACTAATCCCTTCACTAAACCGTCATTATCTCCTTTGTCTTCTCCTCAATGAGTTTGTCGAGCTTAGCGATAAACTTATCATGAACCTTCTGGAGATCATTCTCAGCATCCTTTTCAAGGTCTTCTGACAGACCATCTTTGATGCCCTTCTTCAGTTTTTCCTTGATATCACCACGCACATTGCGAACCTCTACCTTTGCCTTTTCAGCAATCTTGTTACATTGCTTCATCAGTTCCTTACGACGTTCTTCTGTAGGCTGTGGAATAGCAAGGCGAATTACCTCTCCGTTATTGTCAGGAGTAATGCCGACATCGCTGTCCATGATAGCTTTCTCGATATCTCGGATAGCCTTCTTGTCCCAAGGCTTGATGGCTATGGTACGAGCATCGGGAGTGCTGAGGTTTGCTACTTGATTCAGAGGCACTTTCATACCGTAAGAATCTACTTTGATGCCATCTAGAATGGCAAGATTGGCACGACCAGCACGAATGTGTGACAACTGCTCTTCTAAGAACATTGCAGCCATTTCCATTCGTTCTTCAGCGTCATTGAGAACTTCTTTTACGTCAATCATAGTCTTTTGTTTTATAATGGTTATTGTTTATTGACTTATACTCGGGTATTTCTTCCAGGAAAATCCATTTGTCGTTATCTTTTTCGTAGTGCAGACAGAGATGCATCAGTCCGTTGCTAATCATCAGATAATCTACGTTGAGGAGCATATTGTATGTAGTAATCTGCTTTATCACCTTTGGTGTCAGCTCAACGCTTTCAGCTTTGTATTCTATTACCACCTTTGGTTGTCGATTGTGGTCGAAGAGTACAGAGTCACATCTTAGTTTCTTGTCAGCCACTTTCAGTTCCACTTCGTTGGCAAGCAATCCTTGCGGATATCCTTTCTCTGTTATCAGGAAGTGAATGAAATGTTGCCTCACCCATTCCTCTGGTGTGAGGTTTACGAAGCGTTGCCTCAAGATGTCAAGCACCTGATGCTTACCATCTTCCGTCACTCTCATCCGTAGGTCTTTATACTCAGGAAGGTTCAATTATAATTATGAATTATGAATTATGAATTGTGCATTATGCAGTCGATGTTCTTCTGCAACTGCTCCACCTTGCTGACGCCAACCAGTATGGATGTCACCCCTTGCTGTTCCAATATCCAGTTAAGAGCCTCCTCATATCTGTCTCTCAGTTTTCCTGATGCCAAAGGTGAGAAGGAGATAAATCCGATGCCGTGTTTATGGCAATATTCCAATATGCCCTCTTCCTGTGGAGCTCTGTCGATGAGGTTCAGTCGTCCCTGATATATCAGCAGTGGCACATCGTGTGCTGCAAGATATTCTCTTGCCACCTTCAGTGCCTCTAATGGCCAGCGTGAGATGCCAACATAGAGAGCCTTACCCTGACGTACTATGTCAACGAGAGCCTGCAGCGTCTCTTCCAACGGCGTGTTGGGGTCGTAGCGATGTGAATAGAATAAATCCACATAATCCAACTGCATACGTTTCAGACTTTGGTCGATGCTTGCCATCAGATACTTTCTGGAGCCCCAGTTGCCATAAGGTCCCTGCCACATGTCATATCCTGCCTTTGAGGCAATGAACATCTCGTCACGATAAGGGCGGAAGTCATCATGCATCAGCTTGCCGAAATTCTCTTCCGCTGCGCCATATGGAGGACCATAGTTGTTGGCCAGGTCGAAGTGTGTGATGCCGTGGTCAAAGGCATAATGTGTTATTTCTCTCTGACGATCCCAAGGGGCATCATAACCAAAGTTATGCCAAAAACCAAGACTAATCTTTGGGAGCAGAATGCCTGAACATCCACAGCGCTGATACATCTTGTCTTCATTAGCATATCTCTCAGGACTCGCAATATAGTTCTCTCTTAATACCATAAATATGTATCTGTAATGTTGATTCTTACATCTTTCGTGCTGCAAATTTAGAAATAAATTCCTGAAATTGCAAGAATTTTAAGTTTTTTCATTATAAATCAGTAAAAATCACTAAATTTGCGGCCGAAAATGATGAAAAATGTATTTAAACAAAACGCAAAGGTGAATAGGCATAACATATTGGGTTCAGGAGAAGTCATTGCTCACTTGTCGATGTTTTTCGCCTGTGCCTTTTGGGGACTTATGGCTCCACTTGGCAAGGATGCTATGACGCATGGTTTCGATGGACTTACAATGGTTACCTTCCGAGTGACTGGCGGTTGTCTGCTGTTTTGGCTTACGTCGCTGTTTGTCAAGCACGAACACGTACCTTTCAGGGATAAGATGCTGTTTATAGGTGCGGGATTCCTGGGTTTGGTTACCAACCAGTGCTGCTATACCATAGGCCTCTCTATAACGTCACCAATCAATGCCTCGATAGTAACTACTTCAATGCCTATCTTCGCAATGATTCTGGCAGCAATAATTCTTAAGGAACCCATTACGGGGAAAAAAGCTTCTGGTGTTTTCCTTGGATGCTGCGGAGCATTGATTCTCATCCTTACTTCCGCAGCTCATAGCAGCGACAAGGTAGGGGATATACGGGGTGATTTGCTATGCCTGTTGGCGCAATTGTCTTTTGCGCTCTACTTGTCTTTGTTCAACAAGTTGATAAAGCGTTATTCTGTCTTTACAATCAATAAGTGGATGTTTCTTTGGGCGACGGTTTTTGTGACTCCCTTCACTTTCAGTCATGTCAGCGAAGTCGTAAGCCACTCAATCCCCTCAAGGTCGTGGTTGGAAGCAGGGTATGTGGTGTTCTTCGGTACATACATCAGTTATATCCTTACTATGATAGGTCAGAAGAAACTGCGTCCGACAGTTGTCTCAGTATATAACTATGTCCAACCTCTCGTTTCAGTGGTTGTCAGCGTGCTTACTGGTATTGGTGTCTTGCGACCCAGTCATGCTTTGGCAGTAGTGCTTGTATTCAGCGGGGTATGGCTAGTAACCATATCGCGTAGCCGAGCTGATATGGAACGTAAGGCTCAAGAAATACAGAATATGAAATCTTCTCGCTAACGCAGTTTGTTCTTGTTGTAGGTTCTCTTTACGTAAGCAAAGAAGAACAGAACCCCAACTATGTTCACAATGGAGGCAATCCAGAATGCTGCACCATAGCCAGCCAATTCTGATGCGATACCACCTACTACCACTCCTGCTCCTACGCCTACATCCCATGATGTAAGCATCGAAGAGTTTGCTGTTCCCCTGCGATTATTTGGTGCCAGATTCACGAACATCGTCTGTACAGCAGGAAACATATGTCCGTTGCCAAGACCTAATATTACTGCACATCCGAAGAATCCCCAGTAGTTATGTATGGCAGCAAAGGCGAGGTATGAGAAAACGGAGATACACATTCCGACGGTAGCATTATGCACCACTCTTCCTGTGCGCAGTGATTTGCTGCCAGTAAGTCTGGATACCATAAGGCTGACAGAGAGTATCAGAAAGAATGCTGCTGCCCCTTGTGTCATTCCTAACTCTTCTTTTGAATAGATGGCAAGATATGTTGACAATACTCCGTATGAAAACGACAACATGGCAAGCATCAAACCTACTGACCATCCCTTTACGAGGAAAAATCTGTCAAGAGATACAGGTGACGTCTTTGGTGGCACAAGGCCTGCTGCTATCTTCGAAGGAGGGGTGTGCTTTACTGTAGTGCTAATCAGAAACCCTGCTGCAGCCATAAGGAATGATAGCAGGAAGATAGCCTGGAAATTCCCCCATACTTCATATATATATATTCCGACAGTGGGGGAGATGGCAGTGGCAAGGTTGTTGGAAAGTCCGTAGTAACCTATTCCCTCAGCACGTCTGTCTGCTGGCAGTACGTCGATGGCAACAGTGCTGTTTGATACTGTTACAGTACCGAAAGGCGCTCCATGAAGAGTGCGTATTATAGCAAAGAGAATCAGCGAACCGCCAATGAGATACCCTAAGAAGAAGGTGGCAAAAAGTCCGTATGCCAACAACAAGACAGTCTTTCTGTTGTAGGTGTCAACGATATATCCCGAAAAGATACGCGCCAAAAGGGCCATGATGGTGTATCCTGACAATACTACTCCGATAGTATGTTTGCCAGAGCCAAATTCTTCAGAAAGGTAAAGAGGTAAAATCGGCATAATCAGCATGAACGAAAAGAAGATCATGAAATTTGCTGACCATACCTTTATGTAATTATGATTCCATAGTGTTGACACTATTCAATGATGAAATTTATCTCTTCTTTTTCGATGTCGATGCGGAGTGGGGAATTGCCTACCTGTGTGGGATGTCCGTCAACAGAAACGGGAAGGTGCTTGCCTTCTATCTCCACCCTTGTGGTGCGATACAGTCTGATGCGCTTATGGTTCAGCATCTCACCCTTCAGGAACAGGTATATCCCGTTGATGAGTTGTGTCAGTCCTGAGCGACGTACTATCGTCACATCCAGCATACCGTTATATGGCACAGCACTTGGTGTCTGGTGATATCCCCATGCACTGCCTATGCACATTGTCATAACACGATGGTTTTCTGTTGTTCCGTTGATGGTATATTTCATCTCGTATGCCATACGTTGGAAGAGCATCAGTATCAGCGATACGGCAAAGGATAGTTTTCTTGAGAACAGAGCCTTTCGGGTATTCTGCCTGAGGGTGTGAATGCGTGCCAGGAGTCCTATGTTTACGCAGTTCAGGAAGTACTGCTGCTGTTCTAGATTCTCCTTGTCCCAATATCTCAGACATCCTACGTCAACAGTACGGATGCGATGATTTTGAATAGCTTTTACGGCCTGTTCGATATTCTTGCGAGAGAATCCCCAAAAAGTAGCAAAGTCGTTGAATATACCATTCGGAATAACTCCTAAACTGATTTTCTCACGCACCTGCTTTTCTACTTTCATGAGGCAATTGACAGCATCGTTTAGTGCACTGTCGCCACCAATGATTACGATGTTGTCATAACCATTGTTTATCATCATAGTCACCAGACGTGATACACTCTGCTGCTTCTCGCTCTGCACGATGTCATACTCTACTCCATATTCCTGAAGTAAAGCCTCAATCCTTTCACGTCGCTTTGCAGCATTCTCGTAAGGACTATGAAAAGGGCAATATATGATACCAGTCTTCAATTAATTCCTAATTCTAAATTCTTAATTCTTCATCATATGGCCTCCAGTCTATTGTAAACCCACGTCGTTCCATTCCTCTGAACCATGTCATCTGTCTTTTTGCAAACTGATGTATGGCGATTTCCAGCAGGTGGACCATTTCGTCGTAGGAATACTCACCCAGTATGTATTTCGTCAAATATTTATACTCCAGTCCGTATGCTATGAGTCGTTCGGCAGGAACCCCTTCGTCGAGCAGGCCTCTCACCTCGTCAACCATTCCCTCTTCAAGGCGGGCATACAGTCGTTGTGTGATGCGTTCTCTTCTAAGTTCGCGCGGAATGCTGATGCCTATCAGGGTGTATCCGTTAAACTCATTACTCCCCAAATATCCTTTCAGTACACCTTCGATATATAGTCCTGTGCCACCACATAGGATAGGTTGCATGCCACGAGCTACGATGTCCTCGTACGCCTTGTGAAAATCCTGCAGGTAGCGATACAGGTTATATCGTTCCCCCGGCTCTGCGATGTCTATGAGGTGATAAGGAATCTTCTTGCCATCCACCTCATAATCCTTCAGGTCCTTTCCTGTTCCGATGTCCATGCGCCGATACACCTGTCTGGAGTCAGCAGAAAGTATCTCGCCACCGATTTGCGCTGCCAGCTTTGTAGCAATACGTGTCTTGCCACAGGCAGTAGGACCCGTTATGACAATCAGGTTATTGATAGAGATAACGTTTGATACTTCTCTTCGGAGTCTTCTCAAATTCCTCGTCATGAATCTCAATGCTCGATACCTTGCAGTATGCAGGCTGTGACTCATTGAGAGTCTGAAGATTCTGGTTCATCACGTTCATGACGTCCTCACTCGACATATTTCTGGCAGCACAGGTCTCGATATCAGGATGTACGAGAGCCACCAGTTTCTGGTCACGCTGCACTACGATACATTCGTTAACGAGAGGCAAAGAATTCAAGGCGTCCTCTATCTCCTCAGGGAATATATTCTGTCCTGAAGGACCCAGCAGCATGTTCTTCGAACGACCCTTGATGAAGATGTTGCCCTTGCGGTCCATGATGCCGAGGTCACCAGTATGATACCATCCGTCCTTGTCGATAGCTGCTGCTGTAGCCTCTTCGTTCTTGTAGTATCCCAACATCACGTTCATACCACGAGCCAGAATCTCGCCTGGCTGGCGATGAGGATGCTTGCTGTCTATCTTTACCTCCATGTGTACCACCTGTCTGCCACACGAACCAGTCTTGTGCGTTGTCCAGTCAGCGTATGAGATGATAGGAGCACATTCTGTAGCACCATAACCAACGGTGAGAGGGAATTTTATTGATTTCATGAAATGCTCCACCTCCTGGTTCAGGGCAGCACCACCGACGATAATCTCGTAGAGGTTCCCACCAAAGGCATCATATACCTGATTCTTAATCTTTTCCTTTATCTTGCCTCCCAAAATAGGAGTGCTCATCAGCACGCGGATAGCAGGAGAAAGCTTCGGGAACACTTTCTTGCGGATTATCTTCTCTATGATGAGAGGCACAGCAATAATGACAACAGGCTTGATGTCCTTGAAAGCCTGTGCTACGACAGCAGGAGAAGGAATGCGTGTAAGGTAGAAGATGTGACAACCGCTCATGAATTCCTTCACAAATTCAAATGCCATTCCGTACATATGTGCCATAGGCAGGATGGAAATGGTGTTGTCACCAGGATGCAAATGAGCATCCAGCACCTCGCATGCAAAGTCGAGGTTTGACCACATGGCGCGGTAAGGTATCATCACACCCTTTGAGAAACCAGTTGTACCAGAGGTATAGTTGATGAGAGCCAATTCATCGGGACTCTGCTCCTTATAGTAGTTTACGTCATCCTTACGGAAATACTTTGGGAATTTCTCACCATAAAGCCTGTTGAGGTTCTCACGGGCATAGTACAGCTTTTCCGAACGTGACACCATCAGCGAGAAGTCTGGGATGTTTATGATACCCTCCAGAGCAGGCATCTTGTCTGGCGTTATCTCCTCAGCCACCACATCACCCACAAACAGCAGGCGAGCCTCGGAGTGGTTTACTATGTGGTGAATCTGGTCAGCCGTAAACTCATGCAGTATAGGCACAGCTACGGCGCCGTATGTCAGGGTAGCCAGAAAAGCAACAGCCCAATGGCTCATGTTGCGTCCGCAGAGGGCTATCTTGTCACCACGCTGAACACCGCTGTTCTCAAACAGTATGTGTAGCTTCTCAATTTTTCTTGCCACATCATGATACTGCAGAGTGGCACCCTTGTAATCAGTCAGTGCGTCCAGTTCCCAGTTTTTCTTGATACTGTCTTCAATACACTGATTAAAACTTTTTATTTCTTCCATTTGGTCGATTTAGTTGCTCAAAATTTTAAATTCTGTGCAAAGCTCCAGTTTAGTGAGAGCAGATAAAATTTGTTTTTGTATGCCGAACATGAGGAGTTTCGCGGATGCAAAGGTATATTTTTTTTTGCACACTTGCAAATAAAAGTGTGCATTTTTTTGTGTTATGGCAAAAATAACTGTTTT
>CAMNHS010000024.1 GCA_946539635.1 uncultured Prevotellaceae bacterium | reverse complement strand
GGGATAAGCAATGTGAGATGACTTTATACCAAAAGTTGCATCTCACTGTTCTCTTGTCTATCCCTACTATAATAGCACAGTTCTCTTTCATAGCGATGCAGATGATTGATGCTGCAATGCTGGGACATCTGAGCACAGACGAAGCAGCAGCAGTGGGCCTGGTATCAACAACAATATGGCTCTTCGGAGGCCTAAACTCTGCCTTTGCAACTGGTTTCTCCGTGCAGGTGGCTCATCGCATGGGAGCAGGTGATGTGGTAGGCGCCCGAGGTGTTATAAGACAAGGACTGACATCAGGATTGATATTCTCGATGATAATGATGGCAATAGGAATGAGCATATCGCCATACCTCCCCCACTGGCTGGGAGCGACAGAGAGAATATGCGAAATGTCAACACGCTACTTCTCTATATTCTGTTGCGGGATGCCACTGATTGTGCTTAACAGCCTTGCTGCAGGAAGTCTGCGCTGCTCCGGAAACGTCAAGACACCAAGCATGCTGATGGTGCTGATGTGTTGCCTTGATGTGGTATTCAACTACCTCTTCATCTTCACTTGCGGAATGGGTATAGAAGGTGCTGCATTAGGAACCATGATGTCCTACCTCATCACAATGATATGCATGACATATAACATGACGATGGTGGACAAGAACCTGCGCTTTACGCAAGATGCAACCTCGTCTTACCGTCCAACAATAAAGATACTGAAGAAGGCTGGCAGAATAGGAGCACCAATAGGCTTGGAGCGTGGCATGATGTGTTCGGCACAGGTGATGATAAGTTCTATCATAGCACCACTCGGAACTGTAGCAATAGCAGCCAACACCTTTGGCATAAACGTAGAATCGCTTTGCTACATGCCAGGTTACGGCATTGCAGAGGCTGCCACCACCCTCGTAGGACAGAGCAAGGGAGCAGAACGCAGAAACTATATGCATTCCTTTGCATGGATATCTATGACGCTGGGTGTATGTATCATGGCATTCATGGGATTGCTGATGTGGATTTTTGCTCCGGAGATGATGAGTGTCATATCTCCTGACGAAAGGGTTATAACATTGGGAACAGACATACTTCGCATCGAGGCATGGGCAGAGCCAGGCTTTGCTGCTGCCATCATAGCGACATCAGTATTCGTGGGAGCAGGAAAAACCCTCATACCAAGCATCATGAACTTTGGCAGCATCTGGGTAGTAAGGGTATCATTAGCGATGGCGATGGCACCACAATACGGCCTGAAAGGCGTATGGCTGGCAATGGCAATAGAGCTATGCTTCAGAGGACTGATAATGACATTAAGACTATGCACAAGAGGATGGTCTTACATAAAAGACAGAAGTGAGAGACAGTTGACGGTTGATAATTGATAATTGACAATTTAAAATGACTACTATTCGAAACAAGGAATACGGAGGTGAGAGACCCCTCTATGCTTCACATAATCTGCGACTGGAGAATGTAACAATTCATGTCGGAGAATCGAGCATTAAGGAGAGTAGCAACATCGAGGCAGAGAAATGTACTTTTGAAGGAAAGTATGTCTTTTGGGAGAACAGAGGTTTTCGCATCAATGACTGCTACTTCAATGAGAGTGCCCGCTCTTCATTGTGGTATTCCAAAGACTGCACCATGAAGGACTGCATCGTGGATGCCCCAAAGATGTTTCGACGCATGGAGGGAATAGAGATAGACCACTGCACCTTTAATCATGGACAGGAGACACTGTGGGATTGTAAAGATATCACAATAAAAGATACCACGATAAAGGAATGTGACTATCTGGGCATGCACTGCGAGAACATCAAGATAGAGAACTATCACCAAGATGGGAACTACAGCTTCCAGTATGCCAAGAATGTTGAGATACACAATGCAGTACTCAATTCAAAAGATGCCTTCTGGGAGGCAGAGAATGTCACCATATATGACAGCGAGATAAATGGAGAATATTTTGCATGGTATGCCAAGAACATAAAACTCGTAAGATGTCACCTGACAGGCGAACAGCTGCTGTGCTATGTGGATGGCCTGACAATGGAAGACTGCACCTTTGGAGAGGATGCCAACCTGATGTTTGAATACTCCACAGCAAATGGAAACATCAAGGGTGATGTTCATAGCATCAAGAACCCTACTTCTGGAGAAATAATCATAGAAGGAAAGGTAGGCGAAATAATATTCGACGAGAATCAAAAACAACCAGCAGATGCCAAAATACGACTTCGATAAGATTATAAACCGCATAGGTACCAACAGCTACAAATGGGATAGTTGGGATGCATCTACCAAAGACGGTAAAGAAGGCATTGCACTATGGGTAGCAGATATGGACTTCGAGACAGCCCCATGCATTATGGAAGCGCTGAAGAAGCGTCTGGAGCATGGATGCTTCGGATATACTTTGGTGCCTGAATCCTATTACCAAGCCTCCATCAACTGGTTTGCTCGCCGACATGGATGGCAGATGGAGAGAGACTGGTTTATATACACCTCAGGAGTAGTGCCTGCAATATCCGCCATTATAAAGGCTATGACACAGCCAGGCGACAAGGTACTGATACAGACTCCTGTATATAACTGTTTCTTCTCAAGCATCAGGAATAACGACTGCATAACAGAAGAGATGCCTGCAAATCTTGACGACTTCGAGAAACATTGTGCCGACCCCAAGGTGAAGGTATTCCTGCTCTGCAATCCTCACAATCCTACAGGACATGTGTGGCGCAAGGAGGAGCTGAGAAAGATGGCTGAGATATGTCATAAGCATGGAGTATTTGTCATAGCTGACGAAATACATTGCGAATTCATAAATCCTGACATTGACGTAAAATACACGCCCTTTGCCACAGTGGCTGCAGATAATAACTATGCCACCTGTATATCACCTTCAAAGGCTTTCAATATAGCAGGATTGCAGATAGCAAATATCATAGCTCCAGACAAAGACATCCGCACAAAGATTGACAAAGCGATAAACATCAACGAGGTATGTGACGTTAATCCTTTCGGAGTAATAGCTTTACAGGCGGCATATAGCGAAGAAGGAGAAGAATGGCTGACACAGTTGAATAGATATATCTATGACAACTATGCCTTTGCCAAAGAATTCATAGAAACCCACCTACCCGATTGGGAGGTTTATCCTCTTGAGGGAACATATCTGATGTGGGTGAATGTGGAAAAGACAGGAATGAGTGGCATCAGAATGGCACATCATCTGCTAAAAGAGGAAAACATATATGTAAACAGCGGCTCCATGTATGGCGATAGCAGATGCATAAGAATAAACCTAGCCACACAAAGAAAACGATTAGAAGAAGCGCTGGGGAGATTGAAAATTGAACATTGAACATTGAACATTGAAATTTGAAAATAAGATATGCGAACAATCAAAGATTTAGTAAGACCCAATATATGGTCACTGACACCATATTCGAGTGCTCGTAATGAGTATAGCGGACATGTGGCACATGTGTTTCTCGATGCTAATGAGAATCCTTTCAATGGACCATACAACCGCTACCCAGATCCTTTGCAGGAAAGTCTGAAAGAAAAACTCAGTGAGGTAAAGAATGTGCCAGCTGAAAATATATTCCTTGGCAATGGTAGCGATGAGGCTATTGACTTGGTTTACAGATGCTTCTGTGAACCAAAGAAAGATAATGTGGTAGCTATCTGCCCTACATACGGAATGTATGAGGTATGTGCAAACATCAATGATGTGGAATACAGGAATGTGATGCTTGACGAGAACTATCAGATTACAGCAGAGAAACTCCTTGCAGCGTGTGATGCCAACACAAAGGCTATATGGATTTGTTCACCTAACAACCCAACAGGAAATGACATCAATAATGAGGAGATAGAACAGGTGATAGAGAAGTTCGATGGCATTGTAATCATAGATGAAGCATACATAGACTTCTCAAAGCAGAAATCTTTTAGCAGATATATCAACTCCGAAACCTCAAATGTCATAGTATTGCAGACAATGAGTAAGGCATGGGGCTCAGCTGCAATAAGACTGGGAATGGCATTTGCAAAGAAAGAGATTATAGGCATCTTTAACAAGGTGAAATATCCTTACAATGTAAATATGCTTACCCAAGAGCAAGCCATGAAACGCCTCAAGGATACACAGCCTGTAGAACAATGGGTAAACATACTGTTGCAGGAAAGAGAAAGAACCTTAGAAGCCTTCAGTGAGCTGCCTATATGCGAGAAGATATATCCTACAGATGCAAACTTTTTCCTGGCAAAGGTGAAGGATGCACAGAAGGCGTATGACTACCTTGTAGATAAAGGAATCATTGTTCGTAACAGAACAAGGGTTTCACTATGCAATAACTGTCTCCGAGTAACCATTGGAACACGTGAAGAGAACAATGAGTTGATTGGAGCATTAAGAGATATGAAATGATATACTTAAAGACCATATTTACCATAGAGGCAAAAGATCAGGAATCAGAAGAAACAGCTCGCGACCTGCTTGCTGACGAGTTGGGTGATTATGGTTATGATGCCTTTGAATACAATGATAAGCAACTGATAGGATACATACAGCAGGACAACTATCACGAAACTGTTGTTGATGAGGTAATAAAGAATCAGTTGATGACAGATGTGAACATCTCCTACTCTACTGAGGAAATTGAGAATCAGGACTGGAATGCCACATGGGAAGAGGAAGAAGGCTTTAAGCCCGTCAATATAAAAAACATGGTGACAATATATGATGCCAGACATACAGAAGATTGCACCACTTTCTCAACCCCTATCAACATCGGAATACATGCCACAAATGCCTTCGGAACAGGAACCCACGAGACCACTCGCATGATGGTAGAAACTCTGTTGGAGCAACCATTGACAGACAAAAGAGTGCTCGACTGCGGATGTGGAACAGGAATACTGGGAATACTGGCACTGAAATGTGGAGCAAAGCATGTGGTGAGCTATGACATTGATGAATGGAGTGCCGAGAACACCAAATATAATGCAGAACTGAATGGTGTCAACATGGAGATTGATGTGTTGCATGGAGATATCAATATCCTGACACATGTAGAGGGTATCTTCGATGTAATAGTTGCAAATATCAACAGAAACATCCTGCTGGAAGACATGGAGCATCTGCATAATGTACTGGCTATGGGTGGAACATTGATAATAAGCGGATTTTATGAGGAGGATGTTCCTATGCTGTTAGAGAAAGCTGAATCCTTAGGACTGAAGGAGGTATCAAGGAAGACTAACAATGAATGGTGTGCCCTCGTTTTGAACCTTACTAACGGCCTGTAGGGAAAATCCTAAAGCGAATTAGGGAATTTTCTTCTTGGAAACAAGACATACATCGTATCTTTGCATCGCAAACAAAACAAAAAAAGTAAAATTATGAAAAAGTTAATTGTCAGTTATCTGTTGTCAGTTGTCGCTTGCCAAGTAATGGCACAAGACGATGATATGTATTTTGCATCTGACGGCTCACAGAAAGCTCAGAAAGTTGGCAATTCCGTATCATCTTCAAATAATTCCGGCGGATATAAATCATATCGGCCATACGCGGACAACTATTCCTATAATCCGAAAGACTATTGCGGTTCGGATCGTGATGTTGATGAGTACAATCGCAGATATCGTTATGGGAATGACCCATATTATGATAAGGATTCTGTGACAATATCTATGAATGACTTTGAGAACTACATGCGTCTGAGACGTTGGGAAGGTTATCGCCCTACTACCACAGTCGTAGTTGTTGACGACCCTTGGTATTACGACCCATGGTACTACAGTTCATATTATTATGACCCATGGTATTATGGTTGGTCTTGGCACTACGGCTATTATTACCGTCCTTGGTACTGGGGAGCTTCATGGGGTTATTACTACAGTGGCTGGGGCTGGCGCGGAAGAGGCTGGTATGGCAGACACTGGGGATATACGCCAGTGCGCTATGGACATTACAGAAGAGGCGGATACCCAACCACCTATTCTGCTCGCAGAAGCGGATGGACAAGCGGCAACGATGCCGGCAGACGTTCATATAGGAGACCTTCTTCTTATGGTACTACAGACTATGGTCGCAGGAGCGGAAACATCAATAGCGGAACAGGCGGCTTGAGAAGTAGCGGTGGCACGACTTACCAGCGTAGCAGCGGTTCTACATCTACCAGCAGCATGCGCAGAAGCAGCGGATACTCAGGAGGCAGCATGAGAAGCAGTGGAGGAGGAGGTTTCTCCGGCGGAGGTATGCGCAGCAGTGGAGTATTCTCTGGCGGTGGCGGAATGCGAAGCAGCGGAGGAGGATTCTCCGGAGGCGGAGGAAGACGAAGATAAAGTTTAGAGTTTAAAAGTTTAAAGATATATTCTATGAAAAAATTATTCACTACCGCATGTTTAGGTATGATGGTTATCGGCATGCAGGCACAAGAGACATACGAGGCAGCAGAGCTTGCTACTGAAGACCTCAACGGTACGGCGAGATATGTTGGTATGGGTGGCGCGATGGAAGCACTCGGTGCAGATATCTCTACCATGAGTTCTAACCCAGCCGGAATAGGATTGTTCCGCAGGTCATGGATAGGTATTTCCGCAGGTGCTACCATACAGAAAGGCGACTCTTACAGCAACAGTGTATATTCCGACAACGGAAAAACCAATGCAGACCTTAATCAGGCTGGTGTAGTATTCTCTATGCAGACAGGTCAGAATTCTTTCCTGAACTTTGGTTTCAACTTCCAAAAGAGCAGAAACTTCAACCAGATTCTGAATGCTATGGGAGAACTGACAAACTCCAGTGTCAGCGAAAAGGCTGTACTTGCAATGAGGTCTAACACATGGCAGTGTAACAACATGGACTATCTGGTGTATGACAACTACAACGAGCAGAAGGTAAAACACATGCCTTATGGTACACAATACTTTGGGATGAACGACAATGAAGGCTATATTGGAGAATATGACTTCAACATCAGCGGAAACATCAACAACAGATGGTTCCTCGGTCTTACCATTGGTGCAAAGAGTGTAAACTTCAGCAGCCTTGCCAACTACTATGAGTTTGTAAGCTATAACCTCGGAAGGGGTTTGGACTTTGGCGAAACCAGTGATGCTTCCGGTAACTACAATAGTATCACAGCCGGCTATCCATACGCCCTTGAGACTGTCAACGAAAGAAAGATTACGGGTTCGGGTGTAGGTCTGAAGTTTGGCGCTATCTGGCGTCCTCTTGAGACTTCTCCTTTCCGCGTAGGTATCTATATCCATACCCCGACATGGTATCGCCTGACACAGGATATATGGCAGGATACTTACACTGACTCAAATCCTAACGCTACAAAGACATACACTGTAAAAGAAAGCGCATACGGTGATTACAGATTCTCCACGCCTTGGAAGTTTGGTGTTTCTTTCGGTCATACCGTCGGTAACATTGTAGCATTAGGTTTGACATACGATTACGCAAAATACAGCGCCATCAACACAAAATTTGACCGTTGGAATGATGACTATATCGTAAATGAGAATACGAAGGCTTCCCTCAAGGGTGTCCACACCTTAAAGTTTGGTGCCGAAATAAAGCCAGTACCAGAGGTTGCCATCCGTGTGGGTTACAACTATGTCAGCCCTATGTATGACAAGACAGAGGGTTACAAGAACTACGAAGAGCATACTCACGGAACATACGACTGTGGTGCCAATTTCACTTCCAACGACTATACCAACTGGGGAGGTACAAACCGTGTAACATTCGGTCTTGGATATACAATAGCAAAACATTTCAACATCGACCTTGCCTATCAGTATATAGGTCAGAAGGGGGAATATCATCCATTCGCTACAACAAGCGGACAGATGTATAAGGCTGGTGACAAGGATGGCAGTCCTACAGGCGAGGTAATGGAGAATGGTACTGTAATGAGCACAGTAAAGAACAACCGCCATCAGATTAACTGTACGCTGAGCTATAAGTTCTAATCAAATAAGGTCAATAGGTCTAATAAACAAAGAAGATTGAGGCAACTTGCTTCAATCTTCTTTTGTTTGTTCCTTGGGCCAATTAACCAAATACAGTTTTTCTGTGGCTCGGGTGAAGGCTGTATAAAGCCAATGGATATAGTCAGGAGTCAGCATATCGTCTGTCATATATCCCTGGTCAATATAAACATGTCCCCATTGTCCTCCTTGGGCCTTATGACATGTTACTGCGTAGGCAAATTTTACCTGCAAAGCGGTATAATAGAGATCCTTCTTCAAAGCCTTAAGCCTGTCATCCTTTCGAGGCAAATCCGAATAGTCTTCCATCACGCCATCATAGAGTTTCTTCTGCTGTTCTGTTGTAAGGGCTGGAGAATCTGTCTGCAGACAATCAAGGATTGTAGTCATTGTGAGTTCCACATCATCATAATCAGGAAAAGTCAATGTAAGGTCTGCAAAGGTCAAGCCATAAAACTCCCTTGTATTTGTCACCCTCTGTACAACAGCAAGGTCGCCATTGGCGATAAACGGCATGGGCGGATTTTCTTCATCAAAATAATGATTCTTGACAATCATTATCCTATCCCCGGAAGTAAGCATATCTTCATGGTCAAGGACGCGAACCCTTATACCATTATTATATATGGTAGCGCGCTTATTGCTGCGAGTTATGACAACTGTATCATCGATGCCCATCCTGTAGTAACTATCCTCAAGGCTCTCTATCAGTTCACTGCCATTGACGACCTGTATGTCTGCAAAGCCTGAGAACTTTATCTTGGGAAGTTCTGTTGCAGAGTCGTGGGTAATGAGGAAACGTATCTGGTTAGCATTCCACAGTATGCCCGAAACAGATTTCTGACGCACAACCTCCATGATGTCATACTCAAAGACATTCAATCCATAACATTCTATAACGCCCTTCTGCAAAGCTGGAGCCTCATCCTCTCCTACTGGTGGCAGCTGTGCTGTATCTCCTATAAGCATCAGGCGGCAATTCTTGCCAGAATAAACGTATGTGATGAGGTCATCTATCAATCCTCCGCCATTACCTATGAACATTGGCATACCCGCTGTTGCAATCTGAGGTTCGGTACTTATCATCGAAGCCTCATCAACAATAAACAGAGTGTCTGTGTGCAGGTTTATGTCAAGGCTGAAATCTCCACCAAGGCTCTTTTGGCGATATATCTTTCTGTGAATTGTTGTGGCAGGAGTATCACTGCTCAATGCCAGCACCTTTGCAGCACGACCAGTGGGAGCCATCAGGATAACCTTCTGCTTCAACTGCTGAAGGGTTTTCACAATAGCAGCCACAAGAGATGTCTTACCAGTTCCAGCAGAACCACGCATCAGCATAGCAGGCATACCATCCCTTTGGGCAATAAAACGGGTAAACACATCTATCGCTCCCTGCTGGTCTGCAGTAGGAGGAAAATGTAGATGTTCCAGAATTATTTGCTTGAAGGCGTCGGTAGTCATACGGATGTAAACTTTATTATAAAAACGTCACATGCCAATTTTTATTTTATAAAAATCCTTTGGAAATTGATTATTTTTTCTTACCTTTGCACCCATGACTGAAATAAAGAAAATCATAATAAATATCCTTAACAACAAATTCCTGTTTTCGATTACAGAGACAGATGGTACTCAGGCAGAGCATGAATATGCCATCGACAAGAAGATGTCTGTTGCAGCAAACCTGCGTGAGGTGTTTCGAGAGCAGTCATATATGAAGGCTGCAAAGACTACTCCCGAAGGGATTCCTTGCATACATGCTGTGCTAAAGGTTTCAACCCCTGTGGTCCTTATTCCTATTGAAGAGGAGTATGACCCGGAAACTTCTTACAACACTTCCATTACAGGATATAAATATGATGAGAAGTGTGTTCAGGAAATTCCCCTGCTTGATGCCATAGCTATCTTCCCTTTGAACAGAGACCTTAAAATGGTGGTGGAAGATAACTGCTCGGAAATAGAGGTATCCAACAACATCATACAGGTTTGGCAAACACTTTATAAGAATTATTTCAAAGGCACCCAAAACAGGAATCTCTTCATATACTTCTACAATGAGGTAATGAACATCTGCTATTTCGAGCAACACAGATTCAGATATGCCAATTCCTTCAAGATGACAAATAATGACGATATGCTCTACTATATATTATATGTATGGAAGCAACTCGGCATGAACAAGGATACAGACATTCTGTCCTTGTGTGGAGAGATACCAGAGGGAATACATGAAAAGTTAAGCAAATTTATTGAGGAGGTAAGAGAGTGCGTATTGTAACAGGCACATATAAAGGCAGGCATTTTGACATTCCCCGTAGCTTCAAAGCCCGACCTACGACAGACTTTGCCAAAGAGAACATTTTCAATGTGCTCCAGGGGTATATTGACTTTGAAAACACCTCTGCCCTCGACCTCTTTGCCGGCACAGGAAGCATTTCTTTAGAATTGCTGTCTCGTGGATGTAGCAATGTTGTCAGCGTAGAATTAGATCGTGACCATGCAAAGTTCATACAGCAATGTATCGACAAGCTGTCAACAAACTCCAATTCTGATGCTCTTCTAAAACATACTCTCATCAGGGGCGATGTGTTTAAGTTTCTGAAGACATGCAAGAAACAATTCGATTTTATTTTTGCTGACCCACCATATTCTCTCCCTACCCTTGCAGAGATACCAGACAAAGCATTGCCTCTATTGAAGGAAGACGGAATATTTGTCTTCGAACATGGAAAGCAAAACGACTTCTCTTCCCATCCACGATTTGTTGAACATCGCTCTTATGGCAGTGTAAATTTCACTCTTTTCAAATGATAGACAGAGCCACCATAGAACGCATAAAAGATACTGCAGACATTGTTGATGTAGTATCCGATTTCGTATCCCTAAAGAAAGTGGGAATAAACTATCGCGGCCTATGTCCTTTCCATAATGACCACACCCCATCCTTCTATGTCTCTCCCACCCGGCGCTCTTGTCATTGCTTCGTCTGTGGAGAAGGTGGCGACAGCGTAAGCTTTATCATGAAGCATGAGCAACTGACTTATCCAGAGGCTCTGCGCTGGCTGGCAAACAAATATCACATAGAGATTCAGGAGACAGAACTTACTGATGAACAGAAAAAGGAGCAGTCAGAACGTGAGGCTATGTTCATTGTGAATGAGTGGGCAGCAAACTATTTTAAGGATATACTGCAAAACAATGTTGATGGCAAAGCTATCGGATTGCAGTATTTCCGCTCAAGGGGTATAAGAGATGATATTATAGAGAAATTCCGTCTTGGTTTCTGTCTGAACGAAAGGCATGCTATGGCGGAAACAGCCATAAAACAGGGATATAAAGAGGAATATCTTGTAAAAGTGGGATTGTGCTATAACATAGAAAACGCAAAATCCGAACTTCCTTTCGACCGTTTCTATGGACGTGCTATATTCCCTTGGATAGGTATATCAGGAAAAGTGGTAGCCTTCGGAGGCCGAGTGCTCGACTCAAGGACAAAGGGTATAAACCAAAAATATGTCAACTCTCCTGATTCCGAGATATTCCATAAGGACCATGAGCTCTATGGCATTTTCCAGGCAAAGAAAGCCATCGCCAAAGAGAATCTTGTCTATATGGTGGAGGGATATACTGATGTTATCTCTATGCATCAATGTGGTATAGAAAATGTTGTTGCAAATAGTGGTACAGCTCTTTCCGAACACCAGATACACATTCTCCATCGCTTCACCTCAAACATAGTGCTTCTCTATGATGGTGATGCTGCTGGCATTAAGGCAGCGCTACGAGGTACTGACATGCTACTGAAGGAAGGCATGAATGTAAAGGTGATGCTACTGCCTGACGGACAGGATCCTGACGAATTTGCAAAGAAGAATACAGCAGAGGAATTCAGGGCTTACATTAAGGACCACCAAATGGATTTTATAGCATTCAAAACAAAGGTCTTGCTTGATGGTGTCACTGACCCACACGAACGTTCTGAAGCTATCAGCAGCATCATAAAGAGTGTCAGTGTGATTGGCGACCCTATTGTCAGGGATGCATACATACAGGATTGCTCAGCACGCTTGGGATTCAGCGAGCAGACTCTTACCACCAAGATGAATGAGGAGATTCGTGCCTACAGAGAAGAGGAACGAAAGGCTGAAATGCGTGAGCAGCAGCGTGCTAAGGAATATCAGGAATATCCCAAACATGGGTTGCTGGATAATGTCAAGAATCCTACCCCTTCAACTCCTGCACAATCCACAACGCAGACAACTCCTGCTCCACAACAGCAGCAATACAGAAGGAAGAGAGAAACATCTGCTGACCTGCTGATGAAGATGATTATACAGCATGGGGAAGAGATATTGTATGAAAACATCACAGATGATGATGGAAACATCTTCTCCTTGACAGTAGCGCAATTCATACATTACAACCTCGAAGGAGATAATCTGAAATTCGGAAATCCGATGTATAACGATATCCTGCAGGAGGCTGTAGAACATACTGGAGAAGAGAATTTCTCATGTGAGCACTACTTCACCAGCCATCCTGACTATGAGATTTCAAGTCTTGCAATAAAACTGACATCTGATGCTCTGACATTATCAAAAAGTCTGGAAATAAAGCTATCCATCGAACAACTCCGCGACAAGATAGAACACCTGCTCTACGAATTCCGACGTGAATACATAACAGACAAATTAACCCATATACGCAACGAAATAAAGACTACCACTGACCCCGAAAGACAAATGGAACTCATTGTCGAACTGCAAGAAACAGAAAAGATTCTGACAGCAATAGCAAAGAAAATCGGAGGCAGCCTGAAAGCATGATAGGGATTTTCCTCCTTTGTTATAGGGAAAAATATTTTCCTGAATAATGAGAAGTGGTTATTTTTGCAAAAAATAATATTTATACAAAGAAAACATGAAGAAGATTATTACCACAACAATAATGATTCTCTGCATGCTGTCAGGAGGATATTGTCATAATGTAACCGATAATGACTGCCAACATAATGACAGGACTTCAAATATGCGTTCCAGCAGCACTCGCTCTACAGTAAACAATACCAATAATGCGAGAAACAACAATGTCAGAAACACAGAATCAACACGTTCTTCTGTGGGTAATAATATGTACAGATCTGGTGTTACTGGTGGTATGCGAAGTAGTTTTACCAGCAGCTTTTCTGGAAACAGGACTTCTTCTCCACAAAGAAGAGACAATTCCGCAAAGAATGACAGAAGCAGAAACAGCAACAATAGTGAAACCCAAACAAACAACAGAAATAATTAATCAAAACATAACAAGCACTATTTTATGAAAACTAAATGCTTAATAATAGGCAGCGGACCTGCCGGATATACTGCAGCAATATATGCTGGACGTGCTAATCTCTCTCCAATAGAATATGTTGGTCCACAGATGGGAGGACAACTTACCCAAACTACCATCGTAGAGAACTTCCCTGGATACCCTCAGGGTGTTGATGCCAACCAGATGATGATGGAGATTCGTGAGCAGGCAGAACGCTTTGGTGCTGATATTCGTGATGGGGAAATCGTAAGTATCGACTTCTCTTCAAAACCATATAAGGCAACTACAGACAACAATACAGTCATTGAGGCTGACAGCATCATTATTGCAACAGGAGCAAAGGCAAAGTATCTCGGACTTCCTGATGAAGAGAAATATAATGGTATGGGAGTCAGCGCCTGTGCTACTTGTGATGGTTTCTTCTATCGCAAGAAGGTTACTGCTGTTGTAGGTGGTGGTGATACTGCCTGTGAAGATGCTTTATATCTCTCTGGGCTTTGTCAAAAAGTTTATCTTGTTGTCAGGAAGAACTACCTCCGAGCTTCTGAAATAATGCAGCAGAGAGTGCGTGATGCAGAAAATATCGAGATTCTTTTCGAGCACAATGCCACAGGTCTTTATGGCGAGAATGGTGTAGAAGGTATGCATGTGGTAAAACGTAAGGGTGAGGCTGACGAAGAGCACTATGATGTTGCCATCGATGGATTCTTCCTTGCTATTGGTCATAAGCCTGCAACAGATATCTTCAAGGATTCTCTGGCTCTTGACGAAATGGGTTATATAAAGACTGTTGGCAACACACAGCAGGTATGCGATAAGAATGGAAACATCCTTCCTGGTGTCTTTGCTGCAGGAGATGTCTGTGACCCAATCTATCGTCAGGCTATCGTAGCCGCTGGAACAGGATGCAAAGCAGCCCTCGAAGCAGAGAAATACGTACAGACT